>CAZVNK010000250.1:2301-4475 GCA_964628115.1 uncultured Ignavibacteriaceae bacterium
CTGCGGATCAAGTATGGTGCCGACCCGTCCGCGCCGGATATTCATCTCGGGCACACGGTCGGGATTCGCAAACTGCGTCAGTTTCAGGATTTGGGACATACCATCGTCCTCATTGTCGGAGACTATACCGCTTTGGTCGGTGATCCGTCCGGGCGCTCCGCGACCCGGCCGCAACTCTCCTACGATCAAATCATGGGCAATGCCGAAACCTATCAGAAGCAGTTTTTCAAGATTCTGGACAAATCGAAAACCGAGGTACATTTCAACGGCGAATGGTTTGCGAAAATGTCCTTCCAGGAGGTCCTGCAACTGGCCGCGCGGTTTACCGTGGCGCGGATTCTGGAACGCGATGATTTCGACAAACGATTCAAAGCCGGCAATCCGATATCCATTCACGAGTTGATCTATCCGCTCATGCAGGCGTACGATTCGGTCGCTATCAAGGCCGACGTGGAAATCGGGGCAACCGAACAAAAATTCAATCTGCTGACCGGGCGGGAAATCCAGCAGGATTATAACGTGCGGCCGCAGGTGGTGCTGACTCTGCCGATTCTGGTGGGAGTCGACGGACATCAGCGCATGTCCAAGTCGATCGGCAATTATATCGGTATCGATGAACCGCCGGGAGAAATCTTCGGTAAAGTAATGTCCATTCCCGACAGCCTGATCTATTCCTATTATGAACTGGCCACCGATGTTTCTTCCGAGCAGTTGGCGCAGATCAAAACCAAACTTGAAGACGAATCGGTCAATCCGATGGATATCAAGAAGGAACTTGCCGCGGAATTGGTCCGTATGTATTACGACGGCGATGAAGCCGAACGCGCGCGTGCCGAATTCACCCGCGTGTTCAGTGACGGGAAGATTCCCGAAGACGTACCGGAGTATGACTGTACCGTATATGGCGGGGAAGTCTGGATCGTGCAACTGCTTACCGACAGCAAACTGGTGGCGTCGCGGGGAGAGGCCCGGCGGTTGATACGCGGCGGCGGTGTCACTATCGACGGTGAAAAATTCGAAGATGAGAACGGCACGGTCAAACCAAAAAACGACATGCTGGTGAAAGTGGGAAAACGGCGCTTTTTAAAACTGACTTTCAACTACCGGCTGCCATTATTTTATTGATTTTACATTTGATATATCGTTAAATATTAGAAGACTTTCATTATAATTCAATATGGAAGCATATATATCAGTATTTCTGTTGAGTGCGCTTGTCCTGATCGGGGCCGGATGCGGCGGTGGAAGCGCGGTCAAGAATGTTCAGGATGCCGAATCGCATCAACCTGAATTCTCCGAAGCGGATATCGTCGATCAACGCGCCTATAATTATTTCGTCAACGGTTCCATCTTCGAAACCATCGGCGAACCGTACCTGGCCTTTCAGCAATAACGCGAAGCGCTGAATAATTACCCGGAATCACAGGAAATCCGCTATGCCTTTGCGACCACGGCGTTGCGTATTAAAGAATACGACGCGGCGTTGGTCGCGGCGCGTGAGTTATATCCCCGTGATGAACGCACCTGGCTGTTGCTGGCCAATTGTTATCGCGTGCAGGACAGCGCTCGGCAGGCTCTCTACGCCTATCAGCGGGCGGTCGAATTTGACAGCGCCAATGCCCAATTGCATTATCAAATCGCGGCCTATTACCAGCGCTTTGAGATGTTCGATTCGGCGGCGGTCGCGTTTAAAGCGGTGACCGATCTGAGTCCCGCGTATAACACCTATCAACAATTGGCGACCATACAAATACGCGCCGGGATGTTCGATGAGGCGCTGGAAAGTTATTTGCGGTCGGTGGCTATGGATTCGACGGTCAGCAATGTTCGATCGTTTTTGGGGCTGGTATTTCTCTATGAGAATCGCGGCGAACGTCGCAAAGCCCTCGAAAATCTTGAAATCGCCGCTCGGCTTGCCCCCAAAGACGCGCTGATTCTAACCAGACTGCTGACATACTATGAAGAGGACAATGAATACGCGCCCGCCATCGAAACCGCGAAAAGAATCATCCCGCTGGCGCCGCAGGATAACAATATCGTCCGGCGTCTGGGAGTATTGTATTATGCCGTCGACAGTCTCCGGCTGGCCGATTCGCTGTTCACGAGTCTGTTGAATTTCGAGAGCAATAACGCCGTCAACTTCTATTATGCCGCGCGAACCGGCCTCATGCTCG
>CAZVNK010000250.1:4485-4843 GCA_964628115.1 uncultured Ignavibacteriaceae bacterium
ACTATGAACGGGCAAAAAAACATTTCACGGGAGTGACCGCCCTGGCGGACTCGGTCGCGGACGGCTGGCTCAATCTGGGGCTGGTTTACCGACTTCAGGATTCCACCGAAATGGAAATCGCCACCTATGAAAAAGGCATGCGTTTCATGGACAACGTCCTCGATTCGATCGGATTGCTTTTTCCGATGGGATCGGCGTACGAACGGCTGGGCAGATTTGACCGCTCCGTTGAAGTATTCGAAAGGATTATCGATCTTCAGCCGCAACATGCTCCGGCTCTGAATTACCTGGGATATATGCTGGCCGACCGGGGGATTCGTCTCAATGAGGCTCGGCGCATGATCGAACGCGCGTTGGA
>CAZVNK010000251.1:0-1651 GCA_964628115.1 uncultured Ignavibacteriaceae bacterium
AGGCCGGCGGCGGCATTGGTGAGAACGAGGTGTAAGAGACCCCGCCCGGACGTGGTAACAGGTCCGGGGGTAAACCCCACCCGGAGCAAGGCCAAATAGGGGAAGAGGGACCGGCTCGTCCCGTTCGATTCCCGGGTAGACCGCATGGAACCGGCAGGTAACTGCCCGGTCAAGATAAATGACCGTGACCGCCGAAGGCGGGAAAGAACTCGGCTTATATTCCTCTTTCTGGCTTCTGAAAAAGGAAGCCGACATGACAATTTCCACGAAGTCCGTTCCACTAAAATGGGTGGTGGCCCCGGAACCGGACCCGGATTTGGTCCAAAAGGTCAGTTCGCAGGTTGATCTCGATCCCGCCATCGTCAGGATTCTGTTTAACCGGCAAATCGATGATCCGGAACTGATTCGGCAGTTTCTCAACCCCAAGTTGACCGATCTGTTCGATCCCTTCACCATGCACGGCATGGAGGATGCCGTCGATCGTATTCTCAACGCGCTCAGAGAAAACGAGAAAATCATGGTGTACGGCGACTATGACGTGGACGGTATTACCGCCACGTCCCTGATATATCTGGTGCTCAACAAACTGGGTGCGCAGGTGGTGTACTATTTGCCGAATCGGCTGGTGGAAGGGTACGGTCTGTCGGTTGACGGTATCAAGGAGGCGACGTCGCAGGAAGTGTCGCTGATCATTTCCGTGGACACCGGCGTAACGGCGGTGTCGGAAGTGGAATACGCCCGCTCACTCGGTATCGACTGTATTCTGACCGATCATCATGAGCCGGGAGAAATTTTGCCCAAACCGATTGCCCTGGTCAATCCCAAACAGAAAGAGTGCAATTATCCGTGCGGTGAGCTGTCGGGAGTCGGGGTGGCGTTCAAGGTGGCGCAGGCGCTATACAAGCGTCTGCAACCGGACGAGCGCGAACTGGAGGAACATCTCGATCTGGTCGCGCTGGGGACTTCGGCGGATATCGTACCCCTGATCGGCGAGAATCGCATCCTGACCAAGTTCGGTATCAAGCAGATCGCACGCACCACCAAGCCGGGATTGAAATCGCTGGCCTTCGTATCGGGTTTGATGGGCAAGGAAATCGGCACCGGACAGGTGGTGTTCATTCTGGCTCCGCGCATCAATGCGGTCGGAAGGCTCGGCGACGCCGAGATGGCGATTCGCCTGCTGACCACCAAGGATGAGCGAGTGGCCGCCGATATCGCGCGCAAACTCGACAAGGAAAACCAGCGCCGCAAGGATATCGATGAAAAGACATTGAACGAAGCTCTCGAACAGATTCGTCAGCACGTCGACGTCGAAAACGACCGCGCCATCGTTCTGGCCTCCGAAGGCTGGCATCAGGGCGTGATCGGTATCGTCGCCAGTCGCCTGGTGGAGCGATACCATCTGCCGACGGTGATGATTGCCATCGACGGCGGCGAGGGCAAGGGATCGGCACGTTCCATTCCGGGGTTCCATCTCTGCGACGCCCTCAAGGAATGCGAGGATTTGCTGTTGCGCTACGGCGGACACAAGTACGCCGCCGGATTGACGATCGCACCGGACAAAATCGATGCTTTCCGGGATCGGTTGAAATCGGTGTCGGAGCGGCTGTTGACCACCGAGGATCTGGTGGCCAAGCTGTATATCGACGCC
>CAZVNK010000251.1:1661-2179 GCA_964628115.1 uncultured Ignavibacteriaceae bacterium
CTCGGGGTGGATGGCCGACTTCGCAGAGGGACCGCCGATCGACGCCGAGATCGAACTCTCGGAAATCACCCATGAACTTTTGGATACCATCGAGACGTTCGCGCCGTTCGGTCCCCAGAACATGCGCCCGGTCTTTTTGACCCGCAACTGTGAAATTCTCGGACAACCGTATTGCGTCGGGAAGAATCATCTCAAGATGAAAGTGCGCAAGGGAGACGCGGTATTCGACGTGATCGGTTTCGGGTTCGGTGACTGGGTTCGGAATCTTTCCGGTCGGGGCAATTTGGTCGATCTGGTGTACGTGGTGGAATACAATCACTGGAACGATGTTACCCGCATTCAGCTTCGTCTCAAGGATATGAAACTCGCCGCCGGCAATCTTGGGGCGTGAGCCGGTGTCATGACGGTTCTGGATAAATTCCTGGGCGGTGACCAGTCCGCGCTGGCCCGTATTATCAGTTTTATTGAAAACCGCGAGGAAGGCTATAAACGCCTTCTCTCGCGGTTGTATCCCCTGT
>CAZVNK010000251.1:2261-4799 GCA_964628115.1 uncultured Ignavibacteriaceae bacterium
TGTTGGGCGACCGTATCCGCATGAATGAGCTTCCGACCGACGGGTCGGTGTATATGCGCTCCATGGCCACGCGCGGATCGAGCGGGGGACTGGCCGGGGCGACCAATAATGTCACCGTGGCCCTCGACGCTTTCGGATTCGATTATATTCTGATCGAGACGGTTGGGGTGGGACAGGTGGAGCTTGATATCATCGACACCTGCGACACGGTCGTGGTGGTGCTGGTGCCGGAGTCGGGCGACGCGGTTCAGGCGCTGAAAGCCGGTTTGATGGAAATCGCGGATATCTTCGCGGTCAACAAGGCCGACCGGCCCGGGGCGAAAAATATCATTGCGGCCCTTCAGAACATGCTGGAGATCAAATCGGAGAAGTCACTCTGGAAATGGCCGGTGGTGCCGACCGAAGCGATCAATAATAAAAACATCGACAGTCTTCTGGAACATATTTTTGCGCACACGGCGTTCAGCAGGGAAAGCGGAACGTTCGAACGGCATCGTCGCGAACAGATCAGAAAGAAAATATTCGCCATTCTGGAGACACAGTTGAAAGCGATGATGGAGGAAAAACTGAACGTCAAGACCGATTTGGATCAACTCGTGACCCGCATCTATCAGGGGGATACCGACCCGTATACCGTCGGCGATGAACTACTCAAGCTGACGCAATCAGTGTAATCTTATTGGCTGGAACGGGATGCCCGAAGCGTCCGCGTTTTTCTTATCACATACAATTCCGTCATACATAGTATCAGTCCGAAATGAACACCGAGCCAGAGGCGTGCCGCCTTTGCACAGGCGCGGTATTCGAATGTCGGAAACAGCCGGTTGCCGCATTCTATTCCCAGCCACATAATTGGAATAAAAGAGATAAGTAGAAGAATTGTTCTGAATCGGGTTGGTATAGCGCGAACGTCCTGCATAACACCCCGCAGATAATAAAGCGCCAGCGGTATCATGACAATAAACGGGGGATAAAACATTCTGGTCTCACGGGCGAAACCGCGACAAAAAACCAGCGCGATCGTTACCGGTGTGAGATACAGCATGGCGTATGTGAGAAATCGCTTGAAACGGTCGTTTTTTTCGAATGTATCCCGCAGAATCCCGGCCGGGGCCGCAATCCAGAGAAAGCCGAATGAAACCAGGAAAGAGAAGATCGAATCACTGGAACGCAATGGGCTTTCGAAATTAAAGGCGATCAGCAGAAGCGGTTCCTTTGCCATTCCCACATGATGCGCCACGTGGATGATGACATAGAACGGCAGATAAGCAAGAAGCGGCAGAAGTAAATATACGGCTTTGAGTATATTTTGGGTGTTTCGGCAATATAACCAGCCGCCTGCCAGCAGGATGGGATAATAGAATATGGCGGTTTCACGGGAATACAACATCGGGATAAACAGCAGTGCCGCAATCAGCAATCTCCCCTGAAACAGGTACGTGAACGACAGCAGGACAAAGACATACATCCAGAGTTCATCCCAGGTGAAAACCGGCTGAACAAAGGCTGAGGCAATGGGGTATGACAGGTAGAACAGCACCAACCCCATCAAAGCCGACGCACGATTAAACCTGATGGTTTTTAAGAACCGATACAGGGTGGGGCCGAGTAAAAACAACAGGGTGAACTGTACCACCTGAAAGGAATTGAGAATCGAAAGTGAGGTCAGACGGTGAATAAACAGGGTCGCGTAATTGGTGAAATATCTCGTTGAAAACGGATAGCCGGTCATCCGGATATCCAGGCGTTTGGCCCAGATTTCATCGGTTTGAGACAGCATCGAGAAACACCATTTGTGATGCAGGAAGAAAATCAGCACCACAAAAACCAGTGATAGCAGAAGAACCGGAAGATATTCCTTGTGGGTTGATTTCATGTTCGGTTTTCTCGACACATTTTGATTCGGAGTATATATGATAATGGGATTGAAATCAACGCAAATGTCTGCCCCGGACGACTAATCCGAATGTGGTAATAAAACGCGAATGCCATATCATCGCGGTTTTTACATCGACGGACGTATCATTTTCCATAACCGCATAAACTTTCGTGGGCCTTGATTTTTCGGGGCTAACATGTTATTATTGTGTCTTAATCCAAAGAGGAGTATTCCATGTTCGAGAAGGGATTTTTGGACAAGTTGTCGGATAGACAAGCGCGCTGGGATGCGGATGCGGAAAAATACCGCGCCAAAACGACCCGGCCCCGATTTATCACCGTCTCCGGTGATGAGATCAAAGAATTGTATACGCCGCAGGATACCGCCGGGATCGATTTCGATGCCAACATCGGTTTTCCGGGCGAATACCCCTACACGCGCGGAGTGCATCACACCATGTACCGCGGGAGGCTGTGGACGATGCGTCAGTTCTCCGGTATGGGCACCCCGAAACAGACCAATGAGCGGTATCATTACCTGCTGAAAAACGGCCAGACCGGGCTTTCGTTGGCGTTCGATCTGCCGACGTTGAGGGGGTATGATTCCGACCATGTGCGTTCACTCGGCGAGGTCGGCAAATGCGGGGTGGCGGTCGCTTC
>CAZVNK010000252.1:0-4760 GCA_964628115.1 uncultured Ignavibacteriaceae bacterium
ATCATCGCGACATCAGCGAGGACAGCCGGCACTGGGGATTCGTTCCCGCCGACAACATCAAGGGCAAGGCCATGATGGTGTACTGGTCGTGGGAACCGGATGATTCGTCGCCGGGCTGGAGTTTTCCCTATATCCATTCCGCGTTTTTATCGGCCTGGTATTTTCTTACCAATTTTCCGTCGCACACCAGATGGGAACGGCTGATAACTTCGCTGTAACCGATGAGTCTTTCGCTTTACATTCATTTTCCCTTTTGTTCCAATCTTTGCGGCTATTGCGATTTCTACAAGGAAACCCATCGGCCCGAACTTGAACGACGTTTTTTCGCGGCGCTGGAATGGGAGCTGGCGTTGGCGTGCGACGATATCGAACGGTCGGACCGCACGCTCGAGACGATTTACATCGGCGGCGGAACGCCGTCGCTGGCGCATCTTCCCCATCTGGAAAGCCTTCTCAACGAATTGCATCGGAAATTCCGCTTCGCTTCGGATTTGGAATTTTCATTCGAAATCAATCCGGAGTCGATCGACGCGGATAAGTTGATGCGGCTGTACCGGCTTGGTGTCACCCGTCCGATTTTCGGCATGCAGAGTTTCGATATCAAACTGCTACAGCGGTTGAATCGACGACATACCCTGAGTGATTCTTTCCGCGCGGTCTATCAGGCCCGCGCAGTGGGATTCGTCAATTTCGGCATCGATATGATTTTCGGTTTGCCGCGCCAAACATCGCGACTGCTCTCGAACGATCTCGACCAGGTGGTCGATCTGGCACCGCCGCATATCTCGTACTATCAACTGACCGTGGAACCGAACACTCCCCTGGCGGTAAAAATCGCATCCGGACGGCTGACACTTCCCAAGAACGATTTGATGGCGGCAATGTACCGCGGCATTTATCAAACCCTGTCCAAGCACGGCTACGAGCGCTACGAGGTCTCGTCGTTTGCCCGTCCCGGTTTTGCCTGCCGGCACAATTTGCGCTATTGGGAGGGGGGCGATTTTCTCGGTCTCGGCCCGGCGGCGCACAGTTTTATCGGGGAGCGGCGATTCGCCAACATTGCCGATCTCGGCGTGTACCTGAAAAGCCTCGACAACCACGTCCGTCCGCTGGTGGCGGATGCGGTCGGAACGGAAGAGCGTATAACCGAAGCGGTGATGCTGGGTTTGCGAACCGCGCGGGGAATTTCACGCGGGGATTTTCAGCGTCGGTTCGGCCTGCCGGTGGAGCGGGCAATCGACGGTGATATGCTGGCACGGCTTCGGGACAACGGCCTGATTTCCGCCGATGAAGACTATGTAAAGCTGACCGATTCCGGCCTGCCGGTGGCCGATGATATCATCCGCCGCCTGATCAGGTAATCCGTTTCACCCATTGCCCTCCGTCAAAACATGTCAATATATGGATAGCTTATTCCTTGACAAAATACGTCACTCCCTGTATTTTTTATATATGGGGTGAGGCAATAACTATGTGTAACAGCCGGCGTTGGCGTCGGCCATGCAATGCAGGATGTGCATTCACGGGGTCACATCGAGTCGACCGGCGCCATTCACCACCTTATCAAACTCCCCTGCCGGCAATAGAATTTGCGGTGAAAACCGTAAGCATGGAAAACAACAAAACATTGTAAACATCTTCGATCCGTTCCATGCGGGATTTACTGCATAATCTTGCAGGAGGATACGATGCAAAAGGCGTTCACGCTTGTGTCGATCATGGGGCTGTTACTGATTTCCACCGGTGTATTGGCGCAAAGCCCGGTTCGGACAATCACTCAAAGCGACATTGCGGCCACTTTCGACCGGTCGGCCTCCGTGGAGGGAGACGGCGGCGGAATCGGTGAGTCGTACGGAGCCTCGTACAGTATTACTTATGTACTCGGTCATGACACCGCGTACATTACGGGAATGGGATCGGGCGGCGACGATGAAATCGCGACGCTGTCGTTTTGTGTCGACATGGATTTGAGTCAGACCACGATCGACAGTATAACCGGCATCGACGCGACAATCCTTTATGACACGGCGTATTTTGCGTATTACGGCGCATCGGTCAATGCGGACAACTGGCCGTGGGAGTTCACCCCCAGACCGTATATTGATGCATTCGGACGGGGATTTGTCTCTCTGGATTTTTACGGAGCATTAACGCCGGGTCTCGAAGGATTGCTGGAACTCGCCTCAGTGCAATTCACCGTAAAATGTCAGCCGAATCAGAATGTCACGACAATGCAATTCAGCCGAGTCGGCGATCTCTCACTTATGGAATCGCCCTGGTCGTTGTATCCCACAAGTTATGTCGACGGCTCCATTATGGCGCTGGAGGGACGTACGTCCTGCTATATGTGCGGGGACGTTCATTATGACGGACTGATCAACCTGCTCGACATTCTCGATCTGATCGGGATCGTGTATTCCGAGGGGCCGGATCCGTTTATCCCGGATGCGGCCGACGTCGACCACAGCGGCGGATTGGATCTATTGGATATTTTGTTACTGATCGACATTGTGTACGGTGAATAAATACGTGTAAGCCGTTTGCCATTGGCGAGAAAACAACGATCGACGGGCTGGTCAACCTGATCGACCTGTTGGCCATCATCGAGTTCCTGTACAATGACGGACCTCCGCTGTATTGCGGATGGAAATAAAACTCACGCGCCATACTATCGTTCAGCGAACCTTTATATTGTGGCGATGTCGGCCGGTGGGAGATTCCCGCCGGTCGTCTTTTCGGGCATAAAAAACGGATATCACTTTTTTCAAATAATCGCGCTGGTCGGCGCGGTTTCTATTATATTTTGTCTCTATGGAATTATTCGATAACGGACAGGAACGAAGCGCGGCCGATTCACAAATCGGGGCGCCGCTGGCCGACCGGATGCGTCCCCGGTCGTTCGATGATTTTTTCGGCCAGAAAAAGCTGATGGGGCCGAACACCGCGTTTCGACGGTCAATCGAAGAGGACCGGGTCGGCTCGGTGATATTCTGGGGGCCGCCGGGTTCGGGCAAAACGACGCTGGCGGAGTTGATCGCGCGCGCCACCAGCGGGCAGTTCATCCCCTTTTCGGCGGTGACATCGAGTATCAAGGAAGTAAAAAGCGTCATTTCCCGCTCAGGCAATTTTAAAAAACTGACCGGCAGAAAGACCTATATTTTCATCGATGAAATCCATCGATTCAACAAAGCCCAGCAGGATGCGTTTCTTCCCTACGTGGAACGCGGAGATATCGTTCTGATCGGGGCGACGACGGAAAATCCGTCGTTCGAGGTTATTTCGGCGTTGTTGTCCCGGGTGAAAGTGTACGTGCTGGAACGACTGACCGAGGACGACATCACCCGGATTCTCGAATCGGCCCGTCAGGATAGTGAACGCGGTCTGGGAAAGATGAATCTGACCATCGAGGATACGGCGCTGGCGTTTATCGCGGCATCGGCCGACGGCGACGCCCGCCGGGCGCTGAATATACTGGAGGCGTCCGCGGAGGACGCCGGAGAAAACGGGCGGATTCTTCTCGATCGGGTGACGGAGATTTACCAGAAGGGCACCCTGCTTTACGACAAGGCGGGCGAGGAACATTTCAACCTGATCTCCGCCCTGCACAAATCGGTTCGGGGCGGCGATCCCGATGCCTCGTTGTACTGGCTGGCGCGGATGCTGACGGCGGGCGAGGATCGGTTGTATATCGCGCGGCGGTTGATACGCATGGCGGTGGAGGATATCGGTCTGGCCGATCCGAATGCCCTGACGGTTGCGCTCAACGGCAGGGACACCTATCATTTTATGGGAACGCCCGAGGGTGAACAGGCGCTGGCGCAGACGGTGGTTTATCTGGCCTGCGCGCCGAAATCCAACGCGGCGTATGTCGCATATCAAAAGGCGATGGCCGACGCCGAGGGGCACGGATCGCTACCGGTGCCGCTCTGGATTCGCAACGCGCCGACGTCGCTGATGAAGGGACTGGGATACGGCAAGGGGTATAAATACGCGCACGATTACGAAGACGCGGTTACCGATCAGGAGTATTTTCCCGAAGAATTGGCCGGGACGGTGTATTATCATCCCACCGAACACGGCCGCGAAGCCCGTATCGACGACTATGTGAAAAGGTACCGGGAATACCGGAAAAAGCTTATGGGATCCCTCCCGGAGACGGATGAAAAAGACGACAAACCGCATGAAAAGTGAACCCCGGCGGGGTACCGGTCGTTTAAGTATATAATGCACAAACCGAAGATAAGAATAATGCTTCTAAGAATAGTTTTCATACTGGCGGTTCTGTCGGTCCTGCCGATTTCGCTTTCGGCCCAGATCATGCTGATTCCGATGGATCAGGCGCAAACCGATCATCTGAAGGCGTACGGGATCGCATTCAAAGCGTTGGAGTCCGGCAAAACGGTGGAATGGCTGTTGAATTACCGCGCCGGTTCGTTCGTGATCGACGCCGACGCGGAGCTTGAGAATCTCTGCCTGATTCGCGGCGTGTACACGGAAGACATTACGTCGGCCGATCTGGCCGATATCTATCGCACCATCGAAGTGGAAAACATGGAGCGGGTGATTCTGGAGAAAGTACCGTCGATTGCGGTATACTCACCGCAGAACGTCGAACCGTGGGACGACGCGGTGACACTGGCGCTGACCTATGCCGATATCACATACGAGTTGATCTGGGACGAAGACGTACTCGCCGGAAAGCTGGAGGAGTACGACTGGATTCATCTGCATCATGAGGATTTCACCGGTCAGTACGGCAA
>CAZVNK010000253.1:0-4738 GCA_964628115.1 uncultured Ignavibacteriaceae bacterium
TCGTTGTCGATCCGCCCCAATCGGGTATAGCGCACGTCGGAGATAATCCCCAGCAGGTAGTGTTTATATTTCTCGAACAGCCACCAGCCCTCTTCGAACGTGTCCGCCATGAGAATTTTTGGTCGCGCCCGCATACGCAGGAGCTTGTCGGCCTGATTGATACCGTCGGCCATCAACGCCTGGGTCTGGCGCATGATTTCAGCATAGATGATCGGCAGATACATCGAGTAAAACCGCACCGAATCCTCGATGAGAATAATCACCCGGACACCCAGCAGTTTGATGTCATGATCGATATTTTTCTTGTCCTCGAAATACTTGACTATGGTCAGAATGATATTAACGTCGCCGGTCCAGAAAAAGGTCTTGTCGACCGCGTCCGACGGGCAGGTGCGCTGAGCCATCTCCAGCTCGCGTTCGTGAAAGGCCAGCAGTACCACGGGAACGTCGGGATTGATTTTCTTTATTCCCTCCGCCAGTTCCTGCAGGCCGATATCGGTGACACAGCGAAAGACGATTACCAAATCGAAACGGTGCCGGGACATGGCTTCCAGCGCCTCGCCGCCGGTGGACACCCGCCGAATATGCGGCGCCAGCGAAAGATTGAACTCAAGGTACTTGCTGAACACCAACTGCGCCAGCTGGCCGTCCTCTTCAAGCAGGTAGGAATCGTACAAACTGGAGACGATCAGAATATTCTGAATACGATGTTGCATCAACGAATCGAACCGGGCGAGGCTCGACTCGTATTTTTTCAGGTCGATCTCGTTTCTGGGTGCCATGGTGACTCCTTCACGGCGTTAAACGGCACAATATAGCGTTATCGGCCCGTTAAGTCAATCGGTTGAGCAGGCGTCCGATTTTAAACGGAAGAACAATCGCATCCCTAACCGGGAAAAATCTTGTAAAACACTTGTCAAAACACCGGAAAATTCGTATCCTTTTTACTGTTTAGGCAAGACTAACTTATTAATTAGGTGTAAGTCATGATTACCGCCTCGGTCGAAAATTATTTGAAGGCCGTGTATTACCTTCATGAGGAAGGCGGCGAGGTTTCCACTTCGAAACTGTCGGAGTTGTTGCATATACGGCCGGCGTCGGTGACCGGGATGATCAAGCGGATGGCCGGGATGAATCTGCTGGTGTACGAGCCTTACCGCACGATTAAACTTACCGCCAAAGGCAGACGCGAGGCGCTGAAAATCCTGAGGCGGCATCGGTTGATCGAGTCGTTTCTGGTTGAGATCATGGGATTGCCGTGGAACCGGGTGCATCAGGAAGCCGAAAAGTGGGAGCACGTGGTGTCCGATGACGTCGTCGAGCGGATGGCGCAACTTTTGGGGAATCCCTCGCATGATCCCCACGGCGCGCCCATCCCGAACAAGCACGGGGCGATCAAACCGAATAAAAACATATCATTGGCGAGGTACCCCGTATCCGTGGATGGATTCGTGGCGGAAGTTGACGACAAAAACGCGGAACTGCTTCACTATCTGGAACAAAACGGGATTCGCCCGGGCGCAAAAGTAAAGATTACGTCGATCGAAACGGCCGGAGGCGTGATGACAATCACCGCCGGCGGCAGAAAAAGAATTATTAGTGAAAAGGCGGCGCAAAAAGTGTATATATCACCATCACCTCGAGCGGGAAAACAACCATAGCGGGAGTATTACTATGAAATTAAATTCTTATAACGGATTTATCATATCCTTTGCAGTAGTGATATTAATGCCACTTGTTTTTTTTATGATCGGATGCGACGGAGGCGGTAAGAAAACCGCCGATGATCTGTCGCAACGGAAAATCAACGTGGTCACCACGATCGGGATGATTACCGATATTGTCAAAAATGTCGGCGGTGAACGCGTGGATGTCAACGGCCTGATGGGACCGGGAGTGGACCCGCATCTGTACAAAGCAAGCGCGGGCGATGTCAGCCGGATGCAATCGGCGGATATCATTTTTTACAATGGTTTGCATCTCGAAGGCGCGATGGCCGAGTTATTCGAGAAAATGGCAAGAAGCACCAAAACGGTGGCGGTGACTGAAAGTATTTCCGCCGAGCGACTGATATCTCCGCCGCAATTCGAGGGCATGCACGATCCGCATGTCTGGTTCGATGTGACGCTCTGGATGGAGGCCGTCAGGAATATCGAGAAAACACTCGCTGAGATCGACACCGTTCATGCCGAACTGTACCATGCCAATGCCGAATCGTATCTGGCCGGGTTAACCGAACTTGATGCGTCCATCCGGGAACAAGTGAAAACGATCCCCGAAAATTCCCGCGTGATTATCACCGCGCATGACGCGTTTAATTATATGGGACGGGCCTACGGTTTCGAGGTGCGCGGCCTGCAGGGAATCAGCACCGCCACCGAAGCGGGCACCCGGGACGTGCAGGAACTGGCGAGTTTTATCGTTGAGAGAAAAATCCCGGCCATATTCGTGGAATCGTCGGTTCCCCGCCGGACGGTGGAAGCGCTTCAGGCGGCAGTCGTGGCCAAGGGTTTCAAGGTGACGATCGGCGGGGAGTTGTTCTCCGATGCCATGGGCGACCCGGGAACGCCGGAGGGAACTTATATCGGCATGGTCGAACATAATATTCATACGATTACCCATGCGTTGATCGGTGACAAGAAGTAACACAATAGGTTTGTTTATATGAATCACAATGATACACAATTCGCCGTTGACGTCGCCGACCTGACCGTTGCCTACCGTGACAAGCCGGTGCTCTGGGATATCGACATGCAGGTTCCATCGGGAGTGCTGATGGCGATTATCGGTCCCAACGGGGCGGGCAAGACGACCCTGATCAAGGCGAGTCTGGGGCTGATCAATCCCGCCGCCGGCCAAGTGCTGATATTCGGCAAGCCGTATGACCAGCAACGGCATGAAGTCGGCTATGTGCCGCAACGCGGAAGTGTCGACTGGGATTTCCCGACCAACGTGCTGGACGTGGTCATGATGGGCCGCTATGGCGCGCTGGGATGGATCAGGCGGCCGGGATCAAAAGAGAAACAGAAAGCGCTTGAGGCGCTTGATAAAGTCGGTATGGTCGATTTCGCGGGACGGCAGATCAGTCAACTTTCCGGCGGACAGCAACAACGGGTATTTCTGGCGCGGGCGCTGGTGCAGGAGGCGTCGGTTTATTTTATGGATGAGCCGTTTCAGGGCGTCGACGCCAAAACCGAACGGGCCATTATCGGCATTTTGCAGGAACTGCGATCATCGGGCAAAACCGTGGTCGTCGTGCACCATGACCTGCAGACGATTCCGGAATACTTCGACTGGGTGACCCTGCTCAATGTCAGGCGCATCGCATCGGGGCCGGTAACCGAAGTGTTCACCGAGGATAACCTACGCCTGGCGTATGGCGGTCTGGTGGCGTTCAAGAGCCAGACCGGAACGGCAAGCAGTAACAGCGTAAAATAACCGGGAAGACTGCGACGTGGAAATCACACAGATTTTGCATAATTTGGTATTCGATTACACCCTGCGCACCGTGGCGCTCGGCTCGGCCATTCTGGGCATCGTTAGCGGCGCGCTGGGAGTCTTCGCCGTGTTACGGCGACAAAGCCTGCTCGGCGACAGTGTTTCGCATACCGCGCTTCCCGGAATCGCGCTGGCCTTTCTGCTGACCGGTTCCAAAGCGCCGCTGATGTTGATTGTCGGCGCGGCGGTCGCCGGATGGGTCGGAACGCTGTTTGTTTTACATATTATCAACAATACGCCGATCAAGGCCGATGGTGCATTGGGGATGATTCTCTCGGTCTTTTTCGGATTCGGATTGGTTCTTTTGACCCTCATTCAAAAAATGCCCAACTCCCGTCAGGCGGGACTGGAAAAATATCTCTTCGGGCAGGCTTCGGCACTGATGGTGCAGGACGTGGTCATCATGGCGGTTCTCGGGGGCCTGTCGCTGGTGCTTTTGGCCGTTCTCTGGAAAGAGTTCAAACTGCTGAGTTTCGATCCGGAATATGCCGTCAGTTTGGGATTTCCGACGCGGACGATTACGATTATCCTCACGACCATTCTTGTCATTGCGGTGGTGATCGGTCTGCAAACGGTGGGGGTGGTGCTGATGAGTGCGATGATTGTCGCGCCGGCATCGGCCGCCCGGCAATGGACCGATCGGTTGGGGTTGATGGTTCTTCTGTCCGGGCTGTTCGGTGCGCTGGCGGGAGTCAGTGGGGCGGTGATCAGTTCCCTTACCGCCAAACTTCCGACCGGGCCGACTATTGTATTGTGTATCAGTGCGATTGTGATTGTCTCGATTTTATTCGCTCCCAATCGGGGATTGGTCATGCGGGCGGTGAGAAATTACCGCAACCGTCAAAGACTGATAACCGATGCGATTCTTTTGGATTTGTATGAACTCGGCGTCCAACACCATGACCCGCATCATGCACATCCATCGAACACGTTGAAGGTAATGAGTATCAAGCGCGGCAATATTGTCCAATCTCTGCGTCATTTGCAGGAACGACAATTGGTAGCCGATAGCGGCGACGACAACTGGGCATTGACGGATTCGGGCGTGGAAAAGGCCAAAACGCTGGCCGAGCGAGTGGAGGAGAAGTCATGACCCCGGCCCAGATCGAAATTCAGTTGATTGCTTCGGTAGTGGCGGTCGCCTGCGCGCTTCCGGGCGTCTTTTTGGTTCTGCGTCGCACCGCGATGATGAGTGATGCGATCAGCCATGCCATTTTGTTCGGGATCGTGCTGGCATTTC
>CAZVNK010000254.1:0-4736 GCA_964628115.1 uncultured Ignavibacteriaceae bacterium
TGAACATGAATAAATTCACCCAACGGTCGCTGGACGCACTCAATTATGCCCAGCAGGAGTAGGTCGAAAGTGTGCTTTCGACAATGGTAACGGCAATAAAAGGCTTGCGATCCGTCCCACCGCAAGCGGCGGGGCACCGAATCGTTAATAGATATAAATGAGTTGATGATATATGAACATGAATAAATTCACCCAACGGTCGCTGGACGCACTCAATTATGCCCAGCAAATGGCGCAGTCCGAGTCGCATCCGCAAATCATGCCGCTTCATCTGCTGGCGGCACTGCTGAATCAGGATGACGGACTGGCGGGGAACGTGATAAAAAAGATCGGTGTCGACGCTGATGCGCTGAAGAATAAGATCACCGATCAGTTGAAATTGCTACCGCGTCAGGATGGCGGGCAGATTTATGCTTCGAACGAGATGTCGCAGGTGCTGTACAAGGCCGAAGGAGAGGCGACCAAGCTCAAGGATGAATACGTTTCGGTGGAACATATCCTGCTGGCTTTACTCGACGTGAAAAGCAAGGCACAGGAATTATTGAAAAGCGTCGGAATCAACCGGGATGCCGTACTCAAGGCGCTGGAATCGATTCGAGGCAATACACGCATAACCGACGACAATCCCGAATCCAAATACCGCGTGCTGGAAAAATACTCGCGCGATTTGACCGCGCAGGCTCGCGAGGGAAAGCTCGATCCGGTTATCGGTCGCGAGGATGAAATCCGTCGCGTAATCAAAATTCTTTCCCGACGCACCAAGAATAATCCGGTGCTGATCGGTGAGCCGGGGGTGGGGAAGACCGCGATTGTCGAGGGGTTGGCGCAGAAAATCGCAGTCGGCGATGTTCCTGAAACGCTGACCGATCGTACGGTCGTTGCGCTTGATTTGGGTTCGCTTATTGCCGGATCGAAATTCCGGGGGGAATTCGAAGAGCGACTCAAAGAGGTCGAACAGGCGCAGGGGAGAATAATTCTCTTTATCGATGAACTCCACACTATTGTCGGCGCGGGGGCGGTCGGTGGTTCGATGGACGCCTCGAACATGCTTAAGCCCGCATTGGCCCGTGGTGAATTGCGCTGTGTGGGGGCAACGACCCTCGATGAGTACCGCAAGCACGTGGAGAAAGACGCCGCACTGGAGCGACGTTTCGCGCCGGTGCTGGTCGAGCCGCCATCGGTGGAGGATACGGTTTCGATCCTGCGCGGATTGCGTGAACGCTACGAACTGCATCACGGTATCAAGATCAAAGACGAAGCAATGGTGGCGGCGGCGCGACTGTCCGATCGTTACATTACCGACCGTTTTCTTCCCGACAAGGCGATTGATTTAATCGACGAGGCCGCCGCCGAACTGAGAATATCCATCGACTCCATGCCGGAGGAACTGGATGCGCTGGAAAAACGTATCCGTCAGTTGGAAATCGAAAAAGAAGGTGTCAAGCGTGAGAAAGACGCCGGTGAGCGACTCAAACCGATTGAGGAAGAACTCAAGGATTTGTATGCACAACGGGACGATCTTCGCACGCATTGGCAGAAAGAAAAAGACACGGTCAGGGCGATTCATGACAGCAAGGCCGAAATCGAAAATCTGAAACTGCGGGCATCCGAGGCGGAACGCATTGCCGACTACGAAGAAGCCGCTAAAATCAAATACGGATTGCAGGTGGAAGCGCAGAAAAAGCTGGAGTTTTTAACGCATTCGCTGGCGTCGATTCAGTCCACGCTCAAACTGCTCAAGGAAGAAGTCGATGCCGACGACGTTGCCGAGGTGGTCTCCAAGTGGACCGGGATTCCGGTATCGCGATTGACCGAATCCGAAAAAGAGAAACTCCTGCATCTCGAAACCAAACTGCATGAACGGGTGATCGGACAGGATCAGGCGGTCATCGCAGTGGCCGATGCGGTGCGGCAGTCACGGGCGGGATTGTCCGATCCCAACCGTCCGCTGGGATCGTTTGTTTTTCTCGGCCCGACCGGTGTGGGCAAAACCGAGCTGGCGCGGGCGTTGGCGGAGTTTTTATACGGCACCGAAGAAGCCATTGTGCGAATCGACATGTCGGAGTACATGGAAAAGTTTTCGGTGTCACGATTGATCGGCGCACCGCCGGGATATGTCGGTTATGAAGAGGGCGGCCAGTTGACCGAGGCGGTCAGACGGCGGCCGTATGCCGTGATTCTGCTCGATGAGATCGAAAAAGCACACCCGGACGTGTTCAATATCCTGTTACAGGTACTCGATGACGGACGTCTCACCGACAATCAAGGGCGCACGGTTTCGTTCAAGAACAGCATCCTGATAATGACATCGAACATCGGCGCGGAGTACATTCGCACCGAGTCGGCGAATATCACCGAACAGAATCGCGAGGAGACTTATCAACGCATGCGCGAAGAAGTCTTGAGCCTGTTGGGGCGTGAACTTCGTCCGGAATTTCTCAACCGCATCGATGAAACGATCGTTTTCTCGGCATTGAACAAAGAGGAAATCAAAGAGATCGTAAGGTTGCAGTTTACCCGTCTGCAGAAACTTCTTGCCGACAAAGAAATCACTGCGGAGTTGACCGATTCCGCGCTGGCGTCTCTGGCATTGACCGGTTATGATCCGACTTTCGGGGCGCGCCCGATCAAACGTCTCATCAACAAGGAACTCAGCCAGAAAATCGCGCGCAGAATTCTGGCCGGGGAAATCAAGCCGGGCGACCGGATCAGGATTGACTATGTCGATTATGAGATCGTGATTCTTCCCGATCAACGGCAACAAGAATCGGAACCGGTGAACGGGCAATAATAATCCACCAAAGGCGGGGCCGGAAACAGGCCCCGCCTTTTTTAATCTTTCACCAGCAGGACATTGATAGCCTTGACGACGATTTTCACTTTGTCGCCGACCTTGATACCCAAATCCTCCAGCGATTCCATGGTCATCACCGAATTCATGACCGCATCGGCGGTGACATTCAGTCGTACCTGGCACATGACATCGCCACGTTTGATTTCGGTTATTTCGCCGGTAATCTGATTCCTTGCTCCGAATTTCATGATAAGCCTCCTGAAAAGAGAAATGATTTGCATCGCAACATACTATGCATGGGGAGGACTTGTCAATTATGAATCGTATGCGTTGTTAGAACAGCCCGGCCACGATTTTGTGAATGTCCAGTAACGCAATCGCCGCCACGATCACGACCGCAATTAAAACATAGCGTACGAACACCGCGCCCCTTTTCACCGCCAGACGGGCGGCAATGGCCGCGCCGGACATATTGCCGATCGCCAGAATCAGGCCGATTTCCCAGCGCACCTGGTCGTTGAACATGAATATCGCCAAGGCAAAAACCGTGAAGCAGAGAATGATCAGGTTCTTGACGGCATTGGCTCTCACCAAATCGAATCCCGCTCCCAGTACCAGGCTGGCGAGCAGGAAAAAGCCGACTCCGGCCTGAATGAAACCGCCGTACATCCCCACGGCGAAAAAGATAATCATTTTCAGCCAGAACCGTTTGTTCATGTCTTCCTCGCGCCCCTCCAGCCATCGTTTCGGACGCAGGAGAATGAGAAAGAGCATGACCACCATCAAAACGCCGATGGTTTTGCGCATGATATCTTCATTGAGATTGACCGCGATCTGCGCGCCGAAAATCGATCCGAGAATTGCGGGAATTGCAAGAGTCAGGCCGTTTTTCAGGTCGAGGACTTTTTGCCTTTTAAAACTGCTGACCGCGACGACATTCTGCAGGAGAATGGCTACCCGGTTGGTTCCGTTGGCCACCGTGGCGGGAAGACCGAGGAAGATGAGTAACGGCAGAGTAATCAGTGAACCACTTCCGGCCAGCGTGTTGATAAAACCACAGGCAAAGCCGGCGGCGATAACGGCCGGATATATATACCATTCCATACCACCCCCAATGCGGTAAAATTATTGGCGGGAATATAGGAAAACACTCCTGAAAATCCAGAAGAAAAACAATAAAAAAAGGGAATCGACAGGACTGTCGATTCCCCAAATGGTTTGAAACAGAATTTCTCTGTTACCAGTTGTTACGGCGTCCGCCGCCGCCACCACCACCACCGCTTCTTTCGGTGCGGGGACGGGCTTCGTTGATGTTCAACGTCCGACCGCCCATTTCGGTGCCGCTCAGACCGGAAATCGCGGCCTGCGCTTCATCCTTCGAAGCCATTTCGACAAAACCAAACCCGCGAGATTCGCCGGTGAATTTGTCCTTGATGATGTTGACATTGGTGACCTCACCGAAGCTTTCAAAAGCCTGGCGCAGATCCTCCTCTGACATGTTGTACGGCAGGTTGCCCACGTAGATGTTCATTCTGCTCTCCAGTTTTGTTTATCCCGACACGAACCTTTTTACCAAGGAAATCTCGTTACACAGATAAACGCGTTTAAGCGCACTATTGCGCCAGATCCACTCTCCGATACGCTTTTTCATGATTTGATAAACAGATACAAGCCTTAAGCAATCTTCCTGAGGGACAATTAACTTTCTATTCTAATATATCGACCTAAACAAAAAATATCAACACCTTTTTCTTAAATTCATTTCCGGTTAAATTGTTCCCGGAGAATGCATTCAACCTTCAATTATCAGCCACCAATTCGACTTTGATACGATCCGGGTCCTCGAAATACACCGCGTAATGGTCGACACCCCCGGCATAGGGGTGGTTGTCTTCATATAATATCGTTACGTTTCTTTTACGCAATTGGTCGCAAAAATAAT
>CAZVNK010000255.1:0-493 GCA_964628115.1 uncultured Ignavibacteriaceae bacterium
AGCCGTCAACCCGATTTTGTCCGACGGATCATAAATATCGCCGCCGTGAAAATACGCCGACAGCGATACCACCGGAAGATCGTGATCCTCGTGGAAATACACCACCAGCCCGTTGGGGGCCTCAAAGCGGATCGGCTCGGCCGGTTCGAATTCAAGAGACGGAAAAATCATGTCGCGCGGGGTGACCGCACGGGCGCATTGGACCAGAAATCCCAGTGCGATGATAAAAAAGAGTATGCGTTTCAGCGTGGCGACCGTGCGGTTTCGTTCGGTGAAAAATTCGCGGGCAACGCGCTGAATGTCATCGGCCGTCACGGCCATGGTGTTGTCACGGAAGGTGTTCAGGTATTTCCAATCGTGGGACAAAGTCTGCGCGAACGCCAGCACCCGGGCCAGTCCGTAGTTGGAATAGGCGTTCCAGATAAAAGCCGCATCGATATTGTTCTTGATCTTCTGCAGTTCTTTGAGTTCGACCGCTTCGCTTTTTAATTTG
>CAZVNK010000255.1:503-4426 GCA_964628115.1 uncultured Ignavibacteriaceae bacterium
GCCCGAGCCGAAGAAGCCGGAAATCCAGATGCCGACACCCTCTCTGGGATAAGCGGAAATATTGAACACCCCAGCGCTCATGTCGCCGAGGGAGTTGCCGGGGAAGACGTCGACGGAGACGTCCACGCAAATCTGCTGATCAATGACCAGCGCCTTATACAAGCGGGAGGTGCGTCCCTGGGCGACCAGCCGCTCGATGATTTGAAACACCGGTTCATCGGGATGATCGAACGGGACTTTGTGATAACTGATAAACACCGCCGGGTTGGCGTCGTATACCACGTCCACTCGGCGTTCGCCGGTTTGCTCCGGCTCGACCGTGTAAATCGGTTCCGGATCGGGAGCTTTGGGCATATCGCCGAAATATTTTTCAGCCAGCTTTTTTACCTCGGCAAGGCTGACATCGCCGACCACCGCCACCGCCATGTTCTGCGGGACATAATACGTCCGGTGAAAACGAAGCAGATCATCGCGGGTCAGATTGTTTTCCTCGGACTGCCACTCCCAGAATATCTGATAGGGATGGGCGATAAAGGCGGTCCCGATCAATTGTTCGAACAGCTTGCTGTCGCTTTGGTTTTCGACCGAGAGACGACGTTCCTCGCTGACCACGTCGCGTTCCGGGAAAAACTCGCGAAGAACGGGAGTCTTGAGGCGATCCGATTCCATCATGAACCACAATTCCATCCGGTTGGCGGGAAGCGAGACGAAGTATGACGTGAAATCGTACCCCGTGGTGGCATTGAACATCGCCGCGCCGTTGCGGGTGTAAAGCATGTCGAATTCATTCTGGATAACGTACTGCGAACTGAGTGTCGTGAGCGAATCCAGAACGGATTCCAGATCGCTGATGTATTGCAGGTGTTGATCGAGCCGCTCGGGTTCGTTCAGGCGGATAAAACGGGTCTCACGACGGGCCTGATCGAGTCGTGTGTACACCGAATCCTCGGCGGCCATCAATCGCAATTCCGCTTCGTAGTCGGTGGTGCCGACCATCGGCGATCCCTTGAACATCATGTGTTCGAACAAATGAGCGGTGCCGATGTCGCCGATACGTTCGTTGGCGGAACCCGCGCCGACGCAGATAAATCCCGTGAAAACCGGCGCGGTGTGGCGCTCCACCACCATGAACGTCAACCCGTTGTCGAGTGTGAACTGCTCGACGGGAAATTGCAATTCCCCCTGAGCCGATGCGGTCGGCGCAAGCAGTCCCAGCAGGATCATGACCAGTACGACCGGATATATGTTTTTCATAATGCTCCCCATGTATTTTGCGTTACGTTTTGTCCATGATAGTAAAGATATCCGACAAATGTGTGATCTGAAAATCCGCCGGTACGGTAAAACTGCCGTCGCGGTTTATCAAGACCGATTGTGCCCCCAGCTTTTTCGCGGTGCGGACGTCGACCACGGTATCGCCGACGAAAAGAACGTTCTCGAACGGCTCCCGGCAGTGTTTACGGATTTCCGAGACGGTTCGGTCCGACGGTTTGTAGGCGCCGACGTCGCTGGAGATGACTGTCGCGTCGAAAAACGACATAACGCCGTACGACGACAACTGCTCGGTAAGCACGTCGGCGTCGGCATCGCTGACCAATATCATGCGCACGCCCGTCTCTTTCAGACGGGTAAGGGTCGGGACGGTGTCGTCGTACAGTATCCCGTGTTCCAAATACGTCATACGATAGAGCGTGGGGACGTCGTCGGATATGTCTTCAAGACCGAGTTGTCGCGCCGCCTCTTTGGCGCACAATGTCAGCATGTCCTTGATCGTGTAAAAACGCGACGGATTGTCATCGAGGTACATCGAGAGGAATTTCTTTCGCAATAGGTCGAATACCTCGGTGTTACATTCGGGATCGAGCACGTCGGCAATCGTTTCCAGCGCGGTTTTCCCGGTCACGATGGTTCCGCCGGCGTCGAAAAGAACGGTGTGTATCATAATGAAAAAACTACGGTTTTAGCGTTTCAAGTAATTCGGTGACGCGATCCTTGATATCGTCGCGCATCCGGGCATAGATCAACCGGCGTTCGTCGGGCGGAGTTGGGGCGGCCTCCGGATTCGGCACGTCCCAGTGCATGTAGCGAATCCCTTTTGGTATGGGTGGACATTTCTCCCGGGCGTTGTTGCACAGGGTGACAACGCAATCGGCCCATTTCAAAAGCGTTTTCGACAGTATGGTGCATTCCTGATCGCCGATATCGATCCCGATTTCCTTCATAGTGGCGACGGCGGCGGGATGAACCCCGATGGCGTGTATCCCGGCCGATTTGATGTCATGTTTTCCGTCTGAAAATTCACGGGCGAAACCCTCGGCGATCTGGGAACGAATGGAATTACCGGAACAGACAAACAGTAGATTGGCCATGTTAATACACTCTATGATGCTTTATTTTTGCTATTAATGGTTTCATAAAAGGATTCAATTAAAAACATAGATAGTGAATACGAGATACCTACGATATATCTCGCATGTCTAATATCAAGGCTGTTAAAATTTATCCCTTTGCCGTGAAAATCACTAAAATGTGTTCTAATAGAGCCAATACTATTGGCAATATTCGCTATGCTATGAGTAATTGTTTTTAAGTCTTTGTTGGCCTGATCATCAGGTGATAAGTCAAGAACCTTTATGCATTCTTTTATTAGACTTTGAATGTCTTGTTTGTTGGGATATCGAATTTTATTATAGTCTAATATGTGCTTGGCAACGCTTTCGATAAAACTACATGCGTTTCCCAAAGATGAATCTGGCGCATCCTCCAAGTTGTTTATCGCCTTGTCGAATTCTTCATTACATTTTGCCAAGTTTAAAGCTGGGAATTTCGCCATTATTTCGGGATTATATAATGTTCTATTTTTTGGGATTTTGCCCTTGGCTTCAGCAAATTTCTGGCCTTTTCTTATTTCAAATCTAATAAATTCTTCATCTTTATATTTATCGATTTGTTCTTTGGTAACGTCATATTCCAAGATATCTTCATTTATCAAAAATTTGATTTGATATATCATTTCCCCATATTCATAAGATAAGGCAGACAACAACTCGAATATAAGAAATGGTTTATCGTGCAATTCATCATATCTTGCCGCTATATATTCAATAATACCGTTTCTGATTTCGTGTTTATCATTATTTTGGGGGAATAAGTAATTCTCATAATTATTGGGGTGAATGAACATTTTGTTTTTATCAGAACCCAAAAGAGAATAAACACATCTGCCAGCAATGATGCTAAATTCAATAGTCTCTATTTCTTCCACCGGGCACAGAGTGTCTGGAAAGTCAATTCTTATGCTGTAAAACTTCTCTGAAGAGTTATTTATATATTTAATATTAAATACAAAATAATATGCATCTCTACCTACGAGTTCAAGACTCGAATTTCTTGGGTAAGTTATCTCAAATACAGAGTTGTCTTTGTATATATAGTATATTGTCCCGGTTAGATTTTTTATGCCAATCATAATATTTGCCTATTGGTCCCGTCCGCAACACTTTTTGTACTTCTTGCCGCTTCCGCACGGGCAGGGATCGTTGCGGCCGACTTTTTTGCCGTCGCGTTTGATCGGTTGGGCCTTGCCGCGTTTCGATGCCTCCGCCATCGGGTTGGCCTCCTCGGTTTGCGTGGCCGAGCCGATTCCCATCCCGACCGTGTCCTGATGCGTGGCCGTCATATTTCGGGCGGCCGTTTCCCGGCGTCGTTCATCGCGTGATTTTTCCTGCACGTTGACCTGGAGTTTGAACACCATCCCGACGATATCGCGATCGACAGCCGTGATCATCTCGCTGAAAATGCGATACGCCTCGCGTTTGTACTCGACCAGCGGATCGCGCTGACCGTAGGCGCGCAGGCCGATACCGGTTTTGAGTTGATCCATTTCGTACATGTGGTCGCGCCAGTGGCGGTCGATGGTCATC
>CAZVNK010000255.1:4436-4719 GCA_964628115.1 uncultured Ignavibacteriaceae bacterium
GCGTTCCAGCCGACGCATGATATCTTCGCCGTACAGCTTTTCCTTGTTGTGGTAGAAGGTCAAAACGGCTTTCTGAAGTTGCTTGAATAATTTTTCCTGTGTCAGTTCCGTGAGGTCTTCCTGCTTGATTTCAAGATTAAGCAGGAAGATGCGGCGCATCTCCGCCATGAACGTGTTCCAGTCCCAGTTTTCCGGGTATTCCTTGACGGGGCAGTGCTGGTCGATAAGCGCCTGCAGGACCTCGTCGATCAACTCCATGATAACGTCCTGTATGGATTCCTGT
>CAZVNK010000256.1:0-4684 GCA_964628115.1 uncultured Ignavibacteriaceae bacterium
GCGCCGGCCTCGTTTGCGATCCTGCAGATCTGATCGAAATCGTCAAAGGCGCCGGCTCCGCCCTGTACGGCAGTAATGCCGTGGCGGGCGCGATCAATATCATCTCCGCCATCCCACAGAAATCCGAAGGCCGAATCGGCATCGAGATCGGTGAGCATGGTACCAACAAGTATGATATCTCGGCCAGCGCCCGCAGGGATCGTCTCGGAATATTCCTGTTCGCGCAACAGACCGAGCAGGATGAACTGGATGAGACGGGTGATATCAACGCTCCCGGCGGCGTCGATGAACCTGACGGTTGGCTTGACCGGGTCAGATCCAAATCGGAAAACGCCGGATTCAATCTCTTTCTGGATGACGCGCTGGCATCGGATCAACTGATCGTGCGCGGACGTCTGCTCAGCGAAACGCGTCAGGGCGGATACCTGACCGACAACCTGTTCGAAAATCCCTTTGCCCCCGGAACCGAACGGATTCTGACCGATCGTTACAGCGGCCAGATCGAATACAAATTGCGATTGCCCCGCGGAACCGAACTCCATTCCAGCGTGTCGTACACGAATCATCATCGCGATGCCACCAATGATACGTTTATCGGCGATTACGAGGAAGCCCTGGGTGAACTGCCGCCGATTGATCTTCTACGCCCGTATGTCGCCGACGAAAATCTGTTCATCGCGACGGCCGATTTCAATCAACCCCTGGCAGATCGCCATCGCATTCTCGGCGGTGTCCAGTATACTCATAACGAGCTGGAAGAAAGCGGCATGTATCTCGACGCGAATACCTCGGAGCCGTACGTGTCCACCTCGAAAAAAAGCGCAAATGAATTCGGCATATACGTGCAGGATGAATTTCAGGCGACCGACCGACTTGAAATCGTCGCCGGAATTCGTCTGGATTATCATTCATCGGAAGATGAATTTCGCGGCTCCGGCGACGTGCTTCCGCAGGGATTGCAACCGCTCGAGTACGACGAATCGTCGTTCAATCCGCGTTTTGCCGTCAAATACGCCGCAACGTCCGATCTGTTTTTGCGTAGGTCGATCGGAACCGGTTGTCGGGTGCCAGACGGTTTCTCCGAGGATTTGCATTTGTGCAGTGGGTCTCCCCGGGTATACAAAGGGGGTGACTTGAAACCGGAAAAATCACTCAGTTATTCGCTGACCGCCGATTACACGGGAAACAAACTCACCACCAGCCTGAATCTGTATCGCACCGAGCTTGAGGACGCTATCGCGTTCGCCGAAGCAGACGAACAAATAAGCGAATTGGGGTACTCCTACGAGTGGCAGAATATCGACAATGCCTATGTCATGGGCGCGGAGTTCAACGCCTCGATCGTTTTGATGAATAATCTGGTCATGGGCACGCGTTTTGAGTTATTCAAGGGTGAGTACGACCATGTCCGTGAGGATTGGATCGGCACACCGTACGAAGCAACCAGCAAAAACATTTCGCGGTACCCGCAAACGTCGGGAGGAATCAAACTCGATTATGGCAATGCCGGGTGGGGTGTGGTTGTCGATGCCGATTTCAAGGGTAAAATGTATATTGACCTGACCGAACCCGCCGATCTCGATGACGTGCAAATCTATGAAACCGAATCGTTCGTGACGGTGAACGCCAAGATAAGCCGGAAAATCTTTGCCAATCATACGCTGTACGTCGGCGCTCGCAATCTCACCGATTACACGCAGGAAGAGAAGCACGTGGATGATGCCGCCTTCATGTATGCGCCGGTGTACGGCAGAATAATCTATGGAGGAGTGAAGATAGTGTTCTAATCGAAAACGAAAGGCACTAATGCCGGGGCGTCGGTGAGTGCGCCCCGGTGCGGTGCCGTCAATTCGATGTCGAATGTGAGGTCGGTGTATTGAAAAGCATCAATCGTTGTCGGGTGTGCGGCGGGTGATACCAAGCGCTTTGATTCGTGAGTTCAGCGTCGATGGTTTCATCTCCAGCATTTCGGCGGCTCCGTCCGGCCCGTAAATTTTCCAGTTGGTTTTTTCCAATGCCGCCAGAATGTTGTCGATTTCAACCTGCCGAAGTTCGGGAGCCTTGAAAATGCGATCGACGGTGCTTTTCGTCGTGGTCATCGGCGGTGCCGTTTTTTCAAGAGTCAACGCGGCGGTCGTCGACAGGACAATATTCAATTCACCGCCCTTTGACGCGATCAGACTGCGTTCGATAACGTTTTGCAGTTCGCGAATATTACCCGGCCATGAGTAGCTTTTGAGAGTGGCGATGTGATGCGGTTGCAGTCGACATTCCGGAAGACCGACACGCCGGCAGGTGCGATGGAGAAAATACTCGGCCAGCAGTTCGATATCATCGAGGCGTTCGAACAATGGGGGGATCTCAATCGGAAACACGCTGAGTCTGAAATAGAGATCCTGCCGGAAATTGTGTTTGATAATTTCCTCTTCGAGGTGACGGTTGGTGGAGGCGATGATACGAACGTCCACTTTTTGCGTGATATCCTCGCCGACTCGTTCGAATTCTCCTTCCTGCAACACCCGTAGCAGTTTGCTTTGCAGTTCGTACGGGATTTCGCCGATTTCATCGAGGAACAATGTTCCCCCGTCGGCCAGTTGAAAGCGCCCGATGCGGTCCTTGTGGGCGCCGGTAAAGGCGCCTTTGACATGCCCGAAGAATTCGCTTTCAAACAGCTCTTTGGGAATCGACGCGCAATTGACTTTTATCAACGGTCGCTCCCGACGATTACTTTGCTCGTGAATGGCGCGGGCGATCAGCTCTTTGCCGACGCCGGTCTCACCCAATAACAAAACGGTGGCGTCGGTCGGGGCCACCTGTTCGGTTTTATTCAGGACTTCCCGCAATCCCCGGCTTTCGCCGATGATTTCCTCATAGGTCAATTGCCTGCTGATTTCCTCTTTGAGATAGACGTTTTCCGCCTGAAGCTTGTTTTTCAGGCGTTCCACCTCAGTCAGCGCCTTGCGCAAGGCGATTTCGGTCATTTTTTGCTCGGTTATGTCCGGGAAGACCACCACTGCCGCCACTATTTTGCCGTTCGGATCGCGCACCGGGGACGCATTTGCCAGAACCCAGCGCTCACTTCCATCGGGCCGGCGGATGATGAACTCCACGTTTTCTGAAACCTTACCGTACAAGATTGCCTGTGACAACGGTAGCTCATCAGGTTTGACCGGACTGCCGTCCGGCCAGAATGTTTGCCATCGTTCCGGGTGCAATTCAATGGGAATATCAGTCAGCATCACTGCGTCTTGTCCACGAATTCCCAATGATGCGGGATTCGCCAGACGGATACGAACGTCGGGGGCGTCGGCGATTAATACACCCGCCGGGGATTGCTCGATTGCGGCGAGTAGAAGTCCTCGTGTTTTATCCAGTTCCTGCTTGGCCAGACGGCGCTGGGTTATATCCATGGCCATGCCGATCATGCGAGTCGGTTGTCCCTCGGTATCCCGAATCACCCGTCCGCGCGCTTCGAGCCAGTGATTGTTGCCGTCGGTGTGCACGATACGGCATTCCATGTGAAGTTCTTTGTCGGCTTGATCGTCGGTCAGCGCCCGTTCAATGACGGCTTGCACGTGTTGTCGGTCGTCCGGGTGAATATAATGTAGAAAAGACTTGTCGTCTCCCTTGAACGTTCCGGGATCAAGTCCGAACAGTTTTTCCAAGCTGACCGACCAGTATACTTTGCCGGTGGGGATATGCCATTCCCAGGAGCCGACCCCGGCTCCGTCCTGGGCCAATCGCAGATGTGTTTCGCTTTCACGTAACGCCTCTTCCGTCCGTTTTCTGTCGGTAATATCGCGCAGATGCTCGATGACTCTGATCAGGTTGCCGTTTTCGTCAAGGATGGGATACGCTCGAACGTCAAGCCAGGCGTTAAGTTCATCGACGAATTTCTCAAGTCGGGCCGGTTTTTTGGTGCGATACACTTCCGAGGTTGCGCACTGAGTGCAGGGTTTGGTCCTATTGATCAAGTGGAAGCATTTCTTGCCCTGCACGTCCTCAAAGCTCGTGTTTAAGAAATGATAGCCGGCGGTGTTGTACCTGATAATGCCGTGGCGGGTATCCTGAATACCGAGGATGTCGGGAATGGCGTTGAACACCATTTCGAACAATTGCGATGTTTCTTTCAAACGTTCTTCCATGTCGTGGGTTTCCCACCCCACCAGTTCGCCGGACATGCTGTCGTGGGCGATCGTGCACACCATTGCTCCGTCATCGGCGTTGATACACATCCGGACGAACTCTACCGGAATATCATCCCCTTGCGCGGATATCAGATTCCCCGATCCGAAATCCAGTTTCCGTTCATTGATTTCGATCCAGTAATCGGGCCAGGACTTGGCCGAGATCGTCGTGTCGATATCATACAATTTCATATCCGTAAGGAATTCAAGGGAATATCCAAGAGAGTTACAGGCCGAGCTGTTGGCATGAACGATTGAACCGTCCTCATCCGTCCATAATACAAGCGCCTGCACACCGCCGGCCTTTTTATCCGCCTGCTTTACCAGCTGATCGATCTGCGTCAACTGATGAGGCGTCAATTCAATAAATTTCAATCCACGTCTTCTCGCAATTTTAGTATTGAAATAAAATTTGGGGTTTATTTCGAAATCTGAAATATTCTCATACGGTATCTGAGACAGCCACACGTTATTTTCCCGAAAAACTATATCCAGTT
>CAZVNK010000257.1:0-1179 GCA_964628115.1 uncultured Ignavibacteriaceae bacterium
GAAGATCGAACCACCGCCGTAACCCGGCAGGACTATGGCGGGCCGGTAACAATGCGGCAGGAAATCACGCCCGCCACCCTGAGCTACATAATATTTTCGCTCCATAGCGACGGCCCGGACGGGCGACCCGATACTTACGATGATTTCGCTATTGCCGCTTTCCCCGTCCTGATCGGCGAAACCGGCGGGGGTGGTGGTGGCGGCGCGGGTGGTGGAGGCGGACGAGTTTCGGGAACTGCCGAAAGCGCCGAAATCGAAGAGGTGCATTACCTTGATGTCAAATTCGTCGATCCCGGCGGCAAGTCGATCTCGGGAGTGGACTATGAAGTCAAAGGCCCCGATGACCGCGTTGAATCCGGCGCGCTGGTCGGCAAGATAAAAAAGACCGGAATCGAAGAAGGCGATTATAAAATTGTCCTGAAAGCAATCACCAACGCCAAATGGTCGACCGCATCGGCAAAAGTCGGCGATAAGGTCAAATTGAGCGCAGAAACGTCGGGGATCAAGGATAAAGAACCGGCCACGTTCGATATTTTCATCAAAGACCCAAACTTCGCCGACAAGGGATTGTGTTCGCTGAAAACGGAAGTCTCCGGCGACAAAGTCGAAGCCGAATGGGAATTCACAGTCGACGACGACCTGTTACGCGTGCAGGACGGCAAGGAACAACAGGGCGGGTATTCCAATCCCTGCTTTTATTTTACCATCACATCGGCCGGATGCAAATCCCGTTCCGATTACTTGACCTTTGCCGACACTCTGGAGCTGGAACTGATCGACCAGGACGGCAATCCCGCCAAAGACGTGAAATACAAGGTCGAACTTCCCAGCGGCGAGATCAAACAGGGCAAGCTGGATTCTCAGGGTAAGGCCAAAGTCGAAGGGGTTCCTCCCGGAAAGGGTCGGGTGACCTACGATCTTGATGATAGCGAAAAATAAATATTCCAAAGGTGAATCATGAGCGGTGGTTCCGGCGGCGGTGCCGCCGTGGTGGGGGGCCACCATGCCCCGGTAATCAGCGGCCATCGGGCATCTCATCACCTGCGCGCGGCTACGGTCGATGTGATCGAATTCGACGACCTGTATTTTTACGGCCGCAGTGCGGTGGTCATGCCGGTTCATTGCGAAGGCGAAATCGAATACGGTTCGCCCGATCCGATCGCGGTTGCATCGTCGGAT
>CAZVNK010000257.1:1189-2823 GCA_964628115.1 uncultured Ignavibacteriaceae bacterium
TATATTAATGTTGGACTTATGAAGACTTGGTCAAAATCAGATCCTGTGGATGCAGTACCAGGCCGAAGATGAAGAACCGGTCTCACCGTCGGATGACGATGCCGATACCGACTCCGGTTCCGATGACGACACCGTTCCCCTGACCGCGTTTGAACTCCTCGGTCTGGCGTTCAAACACAATCAGGTTGATTCCCGCAAGAAACTGCTGGTGGCCGGGCACAGTCAGGACGCCGATTCGCCATTGGTGAATCGGGTGCTGTCGGCAGTACGTGCCAGAAACGTTTTATATCTGCTGACCGGTGAACGGGAGCCGTGGGTGAGTCTTTCGACGCGGCGACATCTGATTATCGACTATCAACAAATCATGAAATATTTCCATGACACGCGCGGGTGGAATTGCGATCCGCGCGGTTGCGACAACGGTTGGGTAGTCAACACCAGTCAGGCCCTCCGGCGTTTTATCAGCTCATATAACCGGCAATTCGCCCGACCGAACGGTCATACCGAACTGCCGGAGGATGTCTTCGGGCGAATTCGCAACGATGTCAATCATAAATGGCCGGAAGACATGTGGAATGCCGTCTTCCTGCTGTATATGGATGAACTGCGGCAGGTTTTGCGTGCCCCCGATGCCACTCGTTTGACCACCATGCGCGGGCAACATACGTACGCGCATCGGCAGAAATATATCGCCTGCGGACAACACTGCCCGATTCATAGCGATTTCGAGTCGAGCTATCGCACCGAGTCCGGCGACCGGGTGGAGATTTTATTCTTCCCCGGCGACGTCGAGTCCCTGCACTGTGATCCCGAGGCCGAACCGCCCCCGGAAGGCCGTTTCCCGCTGTGCACCCGCCGCAATTACGAGTTGTCGTTTGTCGATCCGGCCGAGTTGAACGAAGTGCCCTATCATGTGAAATTCGTCTATTTCAACCGTCAGAAAAACGATTGGTTGCCGATTCCGAATTCCGGCGGACTGCGTTTCAAAGCCTACGAGCAGGGCGACACCGAGTTGACCGTGCGCAAGTTGTACCATGACGGCGTGTTTATTCTCAAAGTCGAGGATGATGACGATCGCGAGTCGATTTATTTCACGCTTGAAACCACCAATCTCTGGATTTATACCGATAGTCGTGATGCCGACCCGGTCATCCGCGTGAGAACTCCGGCCCGGATTACCGCCTTAACCCCGATTGACCGACTCAAGTATTACGATCTTCCCGCGAAATGGTCCTCGCGCAATTACTGGACACGTTACCCGGACGGCGGCGGCGAGTCGGCTGATCGTTTCGAGACGGTAGTCGATGCCACCAAAAGCCTCAAACCGTACGGTGACAATATTACCAGTGCGAGCGAACCGCTGAAATTTTCTCTGGATGATATCATTATCGTCGGCACCAACCGCAATCAGGCGCTTCAGGACAAACAACCGAACGGCACCGCCATGCCGCTCGATGAAAACTCGCATTACACGTTGTTTCATATCGACCATACCGCCGTAAGTAGTATGACCGAAGTCAATTACGACGGCAAACGCGCCAAGGCCATCCGTATTCATAAACCGCTGGCCGCCGAACCGGTGTTTACCGACGGCTTGCTGGTCGATGATGACGGGGCCGGCGGGTGTCATGTGC
>CAZVNK010000257.1:2885-4672 GCA_964628115.1 uncultured Ignavibacteriaceae bacterium
GGATACACGCCGCGCAATCTGATTCATGACGTGCCGGGCGATGCGCGAATTGTCGTGTTCTGCGGCGGTGTCTATGACGTGTTCGACAAGCGCTCCGCCGAAACCGACAACGGCTTCAATTTCGCCAACAGCCACGTTCTCGGGGCGCGGCTGGCATTGCTTGAAGATGCCGACGTGCATGTTAAAAAAGAGGTCACCGGACAAACCGCCGATGACGTAACCAATGTGTACACCCTCGAGCATACCGGCAATTTCGAATTGCATTACCTGCACAACTGCGCCGATTTCGACGGCAAAATGCTTTCGTATCTGCTGATCTACTGGTCCTGCCGGTTTAGAGCCGTGAACGTTCCGGCTCAACATCTTACTGCCGGTACTGCCGCCGATATTACCAATCATCGCCAACACGGCATGGTAAACGCCATGAAACGGCTGAATAAAGACTACCTGATTGTCAAGGACGTGGACGATCCCGATATCAAGATCAGGCCGTTCCATTTCATGGAAGCGAAAAACGATACCAACGGCGGCGCGCACAAGTGTATGGTGAATATTGTCGACAATCTCAAGACCGACGGCACCGCCAGTGGGGCTTGGATGTCGTATACTTCGTCGCAGTTGCGCCAGAACAGCTATTGTCCCCAGCCAACCTATTTCGGCGGAGCCGACCCGGAAAATAATATCCACGACACCGACGACCAGACCTATGCCCCGCAGACCAACTCGCATGAATTCGGCCATGCCACCGGCAACTGGGACGACTATCTGTATAATTTTGTCGATCCCAATGATAAAACCTGGTCGGGACTGGCCAAATATGTTCAACCGTATACGTCCGAAGGCGGCCCGTACACCTGCGACAGACTTTCCCGTATGCGGCACAACCGCACGCCGCGCCTGCGCAATTTCTGGCGGTTCGTAAACTGGCTCTATGATGCCTGCCGCACACAGGCGGACGGAAGCAACGGCCCGCGTCATGATTTTTTCCAGGACGTGAATTTCTAGATTATCTTCAACGGATCGCGAATCAATCATTGGCACAATTACAAACTGACCCGCGCCCAGAAAAATACGTATGTTCCGGCGCACCGGCAGGACAATCATCAGATCGCATCACGCGACGCCTGCGATTTACTGCTGTACAAGCTTGGCGATGGTGAACTGGCGCACATGATTCGCAACAATCAGGTGTTCAAGGGAATTCTGGTCGTAAAAGTGAAATATTCCATGTGTTACGACAATGCCGAAGGCAACTGGAGTTTCAATGTCGCCCGCGCCTATGCCAATCTGCTTAAGAGCGATTTCACCGATATGTTGCAGGATAAGTTTCGTATCACCTGCAACGACGCGGATAATGATTTCAATAATATCTATGTGCATTTTGTGCCGATGTTCCATGTCGGCGAATTCGTGATCCCAGGCACCCCGGCACAATCGTTCAACACCGGCTTTTCAGGTGACTCGCATTATGATATCAATGCGGTGCGGGTCTGGGGTGGACGCCTTAACAAAAACGGCAAACAAGTCGATGTCGATCTTGGGCGTCAAAGCGACAATGGACTGGCACGACGGAAAAGAATCATCCGCTACACCTTCGGCAAAAGCACCGCGTTTTCAAGCAATCTCAGACGCAGTCATTTCCCGTCGATTGTGCGTTGGGTAAGGACGACCTGCGCAGAGATGCTTTAAAGGAGGTGAACGCAGCACCGGCAACCAGTGAAACGAACATTTATCGCCTCCTTGATCATGCTGTTATCTTAGGGGTTGTGCTGTGTAGTTTCCTGCAT
>CAZVNK010000258.1:0-3766 GCA_964628115.1 uncultured Ignavibacteriaceae bacterium
CAGACACTGGATACCGCCAATCTTCTGTATTATGATATTATAGACAGTACAATAAATATGGATACTGATATCTCCTGATTGGCAATATCACCTCCAATCGGTGCGACCAGCAGATGGCGAGTTGTTCGCGCCAATACCAATCATATTCGGCAGGATAGTACCCGTATTATTTATTCGGCTCCGCTTTCGGGTGGATGGGTACCGGTGATGGGGATACAGGTTTTGCCTGAGGGCGAACCACTGATTTGGGTGCATTCCCGATCCAACGGAGGAGACGGCCAATATAACGGCGTGTTTTATTCCGAACTTAACGGCAAGGTCTGGAACCGGGTCGATTCCGGAACGGTTGTCTGGAATTTCGATTTCTACGATTCGCTGGTGTTTATGGCGACGTCGGACGGTTTGCGGTTTTCCGACGATATGGGCGCAAACTGGATAACGTCGGAGATTACCGGAACGCTGGTGACGTCGAATCCCCAGCAGGAAAATATCACTATCGATTCGTCCGAATGGGTGGTGGCGGTGAAAGTGATCAACGATACGCTGTGGGTAGGAACGACGATGGGAGCGGCGAAAGTCGCGCTTGAGGATTATCTGGCATATCCCGAAAATCCCGATTGGGATTTGTACCGGGTCAAGCTGGATCAGGAAACATTCGCGTACCCGGTGCCGTTTTCGCCGATCAATCAGGGGCAGGTGTATTTTAGTTATCCGGTCAATCGAAGTGGTTACGTGACGGTCAAGGTGTATGATTTCGCGATGAACCTGGTGAAAACCGTCGTGGAAAATGAATTCCGTGAAGGCGGAGAGGAAGCGGTCTATTCCACCGACTCCTGGGACGGTCGCAACGGACGGGGGGACGCCGTGGCCGCCGGGATTTATTATTTCAAGGTGGAGTATTCCACGGGCGGTATTAACTGGGGCAAACTGGCCATTATACCATAGGTGTGACAATGAAAAAATATGTGTATATCATGATATTGCTTCTGGTATGCGCCGGCCAGAGTGCTTTTGCCGAAGCCGAGGACGGCGGCTATGCCGGATCGTTTTTGAAGATGGCGGTGCAGGCGCGTCCAGCCGCGATGGGTGGGGCCTATTACGGGCTTTCCGACGACGCGGCGGGGCAGTTGTTCAATCCGGCGGGATTGACGGCGATCAACAAAATCACCATCGCCAGTTCCTACCGGGTGATGGATCTCGACCGCAAACTCGGTTTTATCTCGGTTCTGGTGCCCACCAGACTGCAATCGACGCGCGGGATCAGCTGGCTGTATGCCGGGTACGGCGAGGTCATGGCGCGCCACAGCAGTGGCCGTGAGCTTGGGCGCACCATCTCGGACAACGAGCATGTGTTCGGGGCGTCTTTTTCCAAGCAGTTTCTTCCGGCGTTCTCGATGGGTGTCAAACTCAACTATATGTATAAAAAGCTGGATGTGATCAGCGCCAATTCCATCAGTATCAACGGCGGCGCGATGCTTTTAGTGGATTCCTTGTTCGAGTACGGCAGTATGGAAGACAAACCGATTACCGATATTCACGTGGGTTTGGTGGTGAACAACCTTGCCGCCAAATATTCCTGGACCACCAATAATTACTGGGATCAATACGGCGGCACCGGCGCCACTCAGGATGATGAATTTCCCGTCGTGTTGGGCGCGGGTATTTCGGCGCGCATGTTTCAGAAGGATTTGCTGGTGCTCTTTGACGTCGAGAAGAATTTCGAGCAGGCGCTGGTGGCGCGTTATGGCGCAGAATATACCATCCGGGAGCGGTATTTCCTGCGGGGCGGCTTGAATGAAGGCATTATAACGGCCGGATTCGGTTTTTTGCAGGAATTCGAACGATTCGCATTTGCGTTTGATTATGCTTTTTCCGCCGAAAGAGTTGATGAAGGCAGTGATCATATCGTATCATTGAATGTGTTGTTCTAAAACCGGGAGAGCCATGAAAAGACTTGTTTTCTTGTTCGGTATCGTGATGGTCGGCATTCTGACGACAGTCCCGGTGCACGCCCTGTCGGGATTGCGCCTGATGACGGTGGAAAGCGGCGCGCGGCCCGTGGGAATGGGCGGTGCGTTTACGACGGTACCTCACGATCCCTATTCATTCGCTTACAACCCGGCGGCGGTGCACGGCGTGACGGGACTGAAAGGATCAGTGGGCCACAATACGCACTGGGAAAACGTCAATATCGAATCCGGGTATCTGGCTTTCACCAAAAAGGACGTGACATTCGGTATCGGCCTGCAAATCGGATATGTCGATGATCTTCAGGGGCGCAACGACAGCATTCCATCAAGCGATTATATCCCGTTTGACGCTCAGGATATTTCGATCAAGGGCGGCGCGTCGTATGCGTTCACGGACAAACTCACACTCGGTTTCGGTCTGGGATATATGTTCGAGAAAATCGAGTCGTATCGCGGGTCGGCTTTCAATTTCGACGTGGGACTGCTGTTTCACGCGCGTCCGGACTTGAACGTCGGTTTGGCGGTTCTCAATATCGGTTCGAGTCTTGAACTGCGCAAGGAATCGTATGATATCCCGACCACTATCCGCGCCGGGGCCTCGTATACCCGTGACAAATTACTGACATCGGCCGACCTGGTGATGTTCGACGATGACAAGGAAGAGGGGATGGACTTACGGGGACATTTGGGGGGAGAATATTCTCTCACTCCGGAGTTCACGATTCGCGCCGGATACCGCCTGGGGTACGAAAGCAAGAGCATTTCGGCGGGATTCGGTTTTGCCAAGAGGAATTTCAGAATCGACTATGCTTTTTTACCATACAGCAACGAATTGGATGATTCACATTTGATCAATTTAACCTTCAGTCAATAATTAACAGAGGAGCCAGAGTAGATATATGGCTAAGTATCGGATTGCGTGGATGCCCGGAGACGGCGTTGGTGTCGACGTTATGGATGCGGCACGAATTGTGCTGGACAAACTGCAATTGGATGCCGAATACATTCCGGCTGACATTGGATGGGAATTCTGGTGTAAAGAGGGCGATCCCCTTCCACCTCGAACCATCGACATTTTAAATAACACCGATTGCGCATTGTTCGGCGCGATCACATCGAAACCGAAACAGGAAGCGGAAGCCGAGTTGGTTCCCCAACTGCAGGGCAAGGGGCTGATTTATTCATCCCCGATCGTTCGTCTGCGTCAGGAATTCGATCTGCGGACGAATTTGCGGCCGTGCAAGGCCTATCCCGGCAATCCGCTGAATTATAAAGACGGCATCGATATTGTCGTTTTTCGTGAAAACACCGAGGACTTGTATTCCGGCGTGGAGTTTTTCCCGCTTCCGGATGAAGTGCGGTCGGCGATTTGCAAACATAATCCCAAGATGAAGAAATTCGACAAACATCCCGGCGATGAGATTGCGGTGTCGCTTCGGATCAACACCAAAACCGGGTGCCGGAATATTATCACCGATGCATTCGAGTATGCCAAAAAGACCGGGCGCAAATCGGTGACGGTGGTGGAAAAGCCGAATGTCATCCGGGAAACGTCCGGCCTGATGGTTCGGACCGCCCGCGAGATTGCAAAGAATTACCCGGGCATTGAGTTGTGGGAGACCAATATCGACGCCATGTGCATGTGGCTGGTGAAAAATCCGCACGATTATTCGGTGCTGGTGACATCCAACATGTTCGGGGATATCGTCTCCGACCTGTGCGCGCAGTTGGTCGGCGGGCTGGGATTCGCCTCTTCCGGCAACCCCAGATAAGGTATCGGCTTGTCGCCGCCCACA
>CAZVNK010000258.1:3776-4665 GCA_964628115.1 uncultured Ignavibacteriaceae bacterium
GTGTTCGAGCCGACTCACGGTTCCGCGCCGCAGTACGCCGGTATGCATAAGGTCAACCCGATGGCGATGCTGTTGACGACGCGGATGATGCTGGAATGGCTGGGCGAAACCGATATGGCCGAACGCCTTGAAAGCGCCATTGCCGACGTTATCAAAGAAGGCAAAGTTCGCACGTATGATATGGGCGGGAAATCCAGCTCTCTCGATATTGCCAACGCGGTGGCCGGGAAGTTGTAAGTTTTAGAAATATATGGTCTTAACGGGTGATTGAAAAATCGCCCGTTTTTTTTTGTCGGGTGGGAACCATTTAAGGTTTTTGATTGTTACAAAGAATGCAGATCGGTCTGCACAAAAAGCGTTTCTCCGAGTAGGAGATTAAGGCCTCCGATATACGGGGGCCTTTTTTATTCCAGCAGTTTCATAAAGTGGTCTTCGTCGATGATCGCGACATCGAGTTTTTTCGCCTTGTCCAGCTTGCTTCCGGCCTTTTCTCCCGCCAGAACATAATCGGTTTTCGATGATACCGATCCAACCGCTTTGCCTCCGGCGTTTTCGATCAGTTTCTTGAAATGGTCGCGCGGTTTGGACAACGTGCCGGTGATGACAAAGGTTTTACCGTCGAACACGGCTGATTTTTGTTCCACCCGGTAAGGTGGGAAAACCACGTCGGCCTTTTTCATCTTGTCGATCATGGCGCGGTTTTCATCTTTGGCAAAAAACTCGACCACGGATTGCGCCATAATCGGTCCGATGCCGTCGATTGCGGTCAGGTCTTCCTCGGTCGCGGTCATGATAGCGTCGATGGTCTCGCATCGTGCGGAAATCAGTCGCGCGGCGGTTTCGCCGATGCCGAAAATGCCGCCGGCACAGACGCCTAATCCCGCCTTTA
>CAZVNK010000259.1:0-2197 GCA_964628115.1 uncultured Ignavibacteriaceae bacterium
ATAATCAATATAACCGCGATGGTAAATTGCACCATGACCATAATCCCTCGCAAAGCCATTCCGCTTTTCGGATTTTGCGCGTGCCCCTTGAGCACCTGTATCGGGAGAAATCGCGACAGATACATAGCGGGATAAACGCCCGAGGCGATACCGACCATGACAAACAATCCGAACAGGATAACCGGCAGATGCGACCGCCCGAAATCGCCGACGGCCAATTCGGTACCGGTGGCGGCATTGATATAAGGCAAACATATTTCCACCAGCATCAGGGCAATCGCCGCCGCCAGTGAGACAAGAAGCAACGACTCTCCCATGAACTGCCGGAACAATTGCATACGATTCGCCCCAACCACCTTGCGCAGGCCGATCTCATGTGCGCGCGTCATCGAACGGGCCGTTGTCAGATTGACGAAATTCAAACAGGCAATTAAAAGAACCAAAAGACCGACCGCACCGAACAGATACAGGTACAGCGGATTCCCGGACGGTTCCGGGTTGATAAAGGGTTTGCTGTATAAATGCAAATCCGGAACGGCCTGTAAAACAAAATCATAGGAATACCCGTGCCCGTTAAACACATCCAGCGCATACTTGTCGCCGATGCGTTTGATACGGGCGCCGAATTCATCCGCATCCACTCCCGGCCTGAGTTTGATATAATTATAAAACGCATGAAACAGCCAGTGTGTCAATACGCGTGAATCCTGAAAATGATTCATCGAGGCCAGGGCATTACAGATAAGATGCGAGTTTTGAGGCGGGTCGGCGATGACACCGGTGATTTCATACTCCTCATCATTGACGGTAATGGTTTGACCGACCGGATTAACCCGGCCGAAAAACCGTTCGGCAACATGATAGGTCAGGACAATGGAATTCGGACGATTGAGTGCCGCGACGGAATCGCCATAAATAAACGGGAAACTGAGGATATTGAATATGTCCTGATCGGCATAATAGAATTTACTCTCATACGCGCTTTTATCACCGGATTTCAGGAGGCGATTGGCGGGGAGTAACCGTGCCGAGTATTCCACTTCGGCAAAACTCTCACGCAAGGCCGGGGCCAATGGCCCCGCCGTATTCGCATCATAACTGATCGCGCTTTGGGTTCGCTCGATCTGGGCGACCCGAAAGATGCGGTCTTTGTCCGCATGATAGTTATCGTAACTGAGCTGGAATGCAATGTAGCCGGCAATGATCAAACAACAAGCCATACCGACTGCCAGCCCAGCGATGTTAATCAACGAGTATCCTTTATGCCGAACCAGCCTGCGCAACGCCGTAATGAGATAATTCTTAAGCATCGGCGACTTGTCCGATGTTTTCGGTCACGATATGTCCGTCAAAGAGATGAATAATCCGTCGACAGTATTCGGCATAGGCCGATGAGTGCGTCACCATCACGATCGTGGTACCGTTTTCATTAAGCTCGGTCAAAAGCCCCATCACCTCGTCGCCATGCGTGGAATCCAGATTACCGGTCGGCTCGTCGGCCAGAATCAACCTCGGTTTGGCAATCACGGCGCGGGCGACCGCGACCCGTTGTTGCTGTCCGCCGGAAAGCTGTTGCGGGAAATGTTTCCGGTCAATCCGGCAAACAGGTTGAAACTCTGAAAAACGAAACCGATATTGCGCTTGCGGAGATTGGCCCGTTGCCGTTCGGAATGCCGGGCCACGTCTTTATCATCGAACAGATACGCACCGCCGGAGGGATTATCCAGCAGGCCCAGAATGTTCAGAAGCGTCGATTTGCCGCACCCTGACGGCCCCATGATGGCGACAAACTCCCCTTCGTTGATGTCGAGATTGACATTGTTCAGGGCGGTGGTTTCAACCTCTTCGGTGGTATAGATTTTCTTGAGTCCCTTGATTCGTATCATATCATCTCCTGCGGTATGCGGGTTGTACCTGAGAGGTACTTACGAAAAAACCCGCCGCTAGTTTTTCAGAATCAATTCGTCGACGTCACCGAAATTGTCATAGGACGACGTTATTACCCGCTCGCCCGGTTCCAGACCGCCGAGCACCTCGTAATACAGCGGGCTTTTCAGACCCAGTGAGATTTCCCGTTTGCGGGCGACATCACCTGATTCATCCACCACATACACCCATCTGCCGCCGGTTTTCTGCCAGAAACCGCCGCGCGGAAGCAGGATCGTTCTTGTCCCAGTGATCGACGATGACACGGATA
>CAZVNK010000259.1:2207-4350 GCA_964628115.1 uncultured Ignavibacteriaceae bacterium
AAGCAGGATCGCCTCGGAGAGACTGCCCAATTCCAGACGGATTTGCAGGGATTGCCCGCGCCGTATCCCGGGCGGTTCGGTATCGGCAAATTCGAGATCGACCTCGAAACGTCCGTCGCGAACCACGGTATACACCTTTTGCACGACCAACCGGTAGGTTTGATCCGCCAACGTGAATTCGCCGACCTGTCTCCGGCTGACCCGGGTAATATAGTACTCATCGATCGGTGCGCGCACCTTGAATCCCTCAAGGACGTCAACCTGTCCAAGCCGTTCACCGGCCCGTTTGGATTCGCCGATTTCGGCATTGAGCGAGGTTAACTGCCCGCTGATCGGCGCACACAACAACAGGTTGTCTCGTTTCTGTTTGACAACTTCGAGATTCTCCTCCATCCGGGACACCGATTCCTCCAACTGCTCGATCTGTATCGCGCGTAGAATCGAATCCTGCCGCTGGGTTTCCAGTGTCAGTTCTTTACGACCGAGCCAGTAATTGTACGCATCGGAAACCGCTTCGAATTCCTGCGCCGAGATCAGATCCTTTTCGAACAGCATGGACATGCGTTCATATTCCCGCCCGGTGGTTTTGATCTGATAGTTGATTTCCAGTATATCCCCCCTGATCGACAACTGATGCTTTTCCATATCCAGACGGGTATTGCGCAGGTTGTTGATTTGCTGGAAAAACTCCGCCTCGCGGTACATGATATCGAGATGCAAATTGGTGTTGGTCAGGCGCAGGATGGAATCGCCCGCGTTTACCAAGGCCCCTTCCTCCACGTATACCTGCTCCACCCGTCCCCCTTCCGCCGGATCGAGATAGACGGTCTTGATCGGCATAATCGTGCCGCTGATCGGAATAAACTCTTTGAACGGCCCGCGTTCGACCATCGAGATAATCAGCGTTTCGGCATTGACATTCAGCCGCGATCCACCTGCGGTTGAGATCAGGCCATAGATAATGAGAACGCCAAACACAACGGCAATCGATAAGGTGACAATTCGCCGCGATGTCCACCATTTCTTCTTAATTTGACGATCCATAGATGATAATTCACTCATAATGATTTTTACAGAAACAAATCTCATGCCGACGATATAATCCGTTATATAGCAATAACTAACAAGAACCGGCGCACTGCAACACCGTCCGTTTTTAAAACACGAGTGTCCGTTTACGAACACTTTTTGGCTTGTTTTTCCAGAATGCTTTTCGTACTTTATCAGCAGTCGGAAACCATTCACTCACAACCGGGAATTCTCAATGCGTATGATTATGACGCCTGTCAGGCTGTATGCGTTGCGTTTGAAACGCCTTTCACTCCTCGTGATATTGGCGTTGTTATTGACCGCACTTGTCCCAAATGTCTCTGCGGATGATCGCAATATGTATATCGCGGGTGAGTGGATGGATTATTTGCGTCTGGTTCCGATCAGCACTCATGACGGATATCATCCGATAATCTTTTCCGATCAGAACCGAATCTTTCCGCCGATAGTGAAACTTGCCGAATTGTACCATGGCGCTCCGATTTCCTGCACACTCGATACGATTGATATGTTGAACCGTCAACTCTGGCCAAAAACCGAGACGATCGTGGTCGCTACCGATGACATGCAGTTCGGCATCTATGCCGCTGTGATCGCATCGGCTTTGGATGCACCCCTGTATTTCGATTTGATTTCGGAGAAACAAGCTAAGGCGCGTGGTGTCAGCCGGGTGATTATGGTCGGAAGTGAGTTGGTGCCCGAAACGAAAACCGTTATCCGGTTGTTGTCAATCGAAGATTCCCGGCAGTATTATGAATCGTTGATCGACAACCGCGAGATGGCGGTACTGACCGATACGTCCGAGCAGTCGTTTATCGCCGCCGCCGTGGCGGGGTATCATCACTGCCCGATTTTGCAAAATCCCGAAGAGATCAAAGACTACCGTCCGCACTCCCTGGCCTGGGTAACCGCACCGGAAGCAGTCACGAAAGAGCATGTCAAGAAGCTGTATCGTCACTGCCGCTTTACACCGAACACCCAGACGTACGACGTCGCCGTCGGCATTATCACCGGCATAAACCCGCGCGATATGTCACTGGTACTTGCCCGGACTTATACCTATCCGAAACTCGAGGGCGACTGGAAGAGGTGC
>CAZVNK010000259.1:4360-4661 GCA_964628115.1 uncultured Ignavibacteriaceae bacterium
AAACGCAACGGGATACTATTTGGGACGTCCGCGATCATACCGTCCTGACTCTCTACGGGCAATCGTTGACCGTATCTCGTTTCACTGAAGAATTGACGGAAGCCGGTTATGCTTATCTTGGCGCCCACGGTTCTCCCGGCGGATTCGGTTTTGATGACGGGCCCTGGCCACCAGACGATCTTTTGTACATGCCGCCATTGGTTTTCGTGGCGGAAGCCTGCCTAACCGGAGACATCACCGGGGTGAGTGTCGTGCTGGTGCTGTTTTCGGTTAGCATCAACGCCCACCGGATCCACGAGAG
>CAZVNK010000260.1:0-4630 GCA_964628115.1 uncultured Ignavibacteriaceae bacterium
AGCATTATCATCAGTGTAATGGCATTGGCGGTAACCGCAGACTGACGTTCCCTCATGATGCTTTGCAACTGGTTTATGTTTTCCGTCATGTCGACGGCGACAGTTATCAGCTTGTCGTAGGAATCGTCGCTCTGCAACATGGCATCATGATATTGATTACCCGCCGTTTGGTACTCATTGATTAAAACGGCGATTTCCGAGGCCGCGGCTTCCAGTTCCGAATTTCCTTTAACCAGATTGGACCACCGCTTGATGCCTTCACGAGCCGTTCCAAGTTGTTTCTGATAGCCGACCCATTGTTCGTCTTTGTCGGTTGCAAGAAGATAAACCGCGGTCACCCGCAGCAAAAGAAACGACTCGACCACGTCCTGATCGAGCTTGGAACCGATATTGGCCCATTCGCGCTCGGTTTCCGTGTCATTATTGCGCTGGGCATCGAGACGCGACGGATTAATAATGTCATCCATCGCCCGGTTCACCTTGCCGGTGACTTCCCAGCCGATTCGACTCCATTCCTTGAACGCACCGTCTTTGTTTTTTCTCGCTTCGGACATTTCATCGACGTATTTCTTGTAATCGTCGGTGTTTTTCAGAATGGAACCGACCAGCGACCGATCAGTCGACGAAAGCTCATCAGATTCCTTAAGCGTATTCAATAGCTCTTTCTGCTGAACGTAAACGTCCTCGTATTTCTCGACGCTGTTCTTGTTGTCATTGCCGGTGACGGCAAAGCCGCGGTTAAGAAAATCTTTGATATGACCGCGTGATTCCTGCAACATATCCTTGGCGGACATGGCATGCCCCGCAACCTCATTGAGATTGGCGACATTATTCAGGCTACTCCAGCCTGAGTACCCCAGTACCATGGCGATCACGATCAGGATCCCAAATCCACCACTGATTTTGGTTCCCAGTTTCATGTTTTTAAACATACGTATCCCCCTAAGATGTTAAGATAACGATCCGTATTGGAGTTTTTGTTTTCTACTCTTAACATCGAATAAATCCGACAAAACTTAATGAGGCATATCAGAGGGTTGATCGGGTATGAAGGATACCTATTTGTGACACTTGATGGGACAATTTTACTAAAGGCGACCACCAGCCGACCAGACAAAAGAGTAACTCATTCCGGTTCTTTTTATTATGCCACTAAAAAGGCGCGAAGCATTGATATCTTCGCGCCTTTTTAGTATTAACCATGCCGGAATTCAAACCGGCTTTTTTACAAAATAGTAATTAAAACTCTACCACGTCCTCCTTATCCAGCGGGATGACGTCTTCCGGCCGGGATGAGGCGGCTACTGCGGCATGAGTTTCCTGATTCTTTTTGGGTTTACTCACAGTATGCTGTAATTTCTGCTTGACATTTTGCAGAGAATGGCCTCCGTTCATCGGTTGTTTGACCCTGCGAACGGTTTGGCTTTGAGTCTTTTGAAAATCAGCCGCGCCTGCTCCGTTGACGATTCCCACCAGATCGCGCACGATTTCCTGCATCTGCTGGGCCTGAGCCGCAAGCTCCTGACCCGCCGATGAGGATTCCTCGGCATTCGCCGCATTCTGCTGAGTAACCTGATCCATCTGCGCAACCGCCGTATTCAACTGATCGACGCCCTGCGCCTGTTCGTTGCTTGCCGCAGTGACTTCGGCGACCAGATCGGTCACTTTCTTGATACCGGTCGTCACGTCCTTGAGGATCTCAACCACTTCATTGGTCGAGCGCACGCCGTCCTCGGCGTTCTTCTGAGCGCCTTCGATCAAGGTATTGGTATCTTTCGCCGCTTCAGCCGAACGCTGGGCAAGATTGCGAACCTCTTCTGCGACCACGGCAAAGCCCTTGCCGGCTTCACCGGCGCGGGCCGCCTCGACCGCCGCATTCAGAGCCAGCAGATTGGTCTGGAATGCGATCTCGTCGATGACCTTGATAATCTTCGCGGTTTCGTCGGAGGACTTTTTAATTTCCTGCATCGCGTGAGCCATGCCGTTCATCGCCTGCCCGCCCTTGTCGGCCGAAGTGCTGGCATCGGTCGCCAGGTTATTGGCCTGCTGGGCGTTTTCGGCGTTCTGGCGGGTCATACTGGCCATCTCCTCAAGCGACGAGGAGGTTTCTTCGAGCGACGACGCCTGCTCCGAGGCGCCTTCGGCCAGCGACTGCCCGGAAGCCGCCACCTGCTCGGAGGCCGCACCGACCTGCTCGGCGCCGGCGGTAAGAGCATCAATAATACGGTTGACGGGTTTGGTTATACCGCGAACGATAACATAAGCCAGAATCGCACCGATTATGGCGCCGACAACGGCCAGAGTGATCATCAGGGTAATGGCATTGGCCGTCACCGATTCCATGCGGGAATTCATGGCAGACTGATAGTCGTTGATATTTTTCGTCATTTCAACGGCATGCATCATCAGGTCGTTATATGCGTTGTCGCCGTCGATAATGGCGTCATGATAGGTCACACCGGCGTTTTCATAATCGCGCAGGAAATTGTCAAGTTCCCGTGCCGCGGCTTCCAGTTGGGCGTATCCTTTAACCCCCTGACTGAAATCCTGCAGTCCCTGGCGCAGAGCCTGTTGTTGTTTCAAATAGCTCTGCCACTGCGCATCGGCGTTGGTTGCCACCAGGTAAACGGCATTGACGCGAAGCAGAAGAAACGGCTCCACGACACTCTGATCCAGCAGGTTGGTAATATCCGCCCATTCGCGTTCCTGCCGGACATCCCCGGCATTCTGCGCCGCCTGTCGGCCCGGTTCGATGACTTCCGCCAGAGGCTTGTTGACATTGGCCGTGAGATCATTGCCGATTTGTCCCCAATCCGCGAAGGATTTGTCTTTTGCCCGGCGGGCATTTGCGATTCGATCACAGCAATTTTTATATCCGTCCACGCTTTTGGTTATGCTACTGATGACGTCTTTATCGGACGAGTTCAGCAGGTCGTTTTTCAGCATGTCACCGAGTTTGTCCTTCTGAGCGACATAGACCTCATCATATTTTTCCATGCTGTTTTTTTCATTGTTGCCGGAAACGGCAAAGCCTTTATTGTGAAAATCCTTCACGTGGCCACGCGCTTCCTGCAACTGATCCTTGGCAATATTGGCGTCATTGGCGGCCTCAACATAGCTGTTGACCTGATTCAGACTGCTCCAGCCATAATAGCCCAGGATAATAGCAATTATGATCAGGACACCAAAACCACCACTGATCTTGGTTCCCAGTTTCATGTTTTTAAACATTGGAAAATCCCCCTGTCAATTACTGATGAATACATCAAATATCATTGATTACATTCTCAAACTGGTTCTTAACGTTCAGATCCCCCTTTCAACCCGGAGTAAGACACCAATACGGCGTGTCGTTTGAACCGATTATTCTTTGTAACTTACATCCGGTATATCGCGGATTCTAGCGATATCTTAACGGGGTATCTTTCGGCATGATTCGGGTAGTAATCGTACCTGAAGAGTGATTGCCTGTGTGCAGGCTCATGATTCAGGCAAAGATTTCAGGAATGAGATAAGATTGATGCCTTGATTGGTCAGCGCGAGTTTTCTGCGAATATGCGTTCTCTGCTTGTCGACGGTTTGCGATGAAATGCCCAGATTGACGGCAATATCCTTGGACGACATCCCGTTTTTTATCATGTTGCAGATTTCGAGTTCGCGCGGAGTCAGCTTGGCGTGATTGGTTTCGAGGTCTCTGATAAAGGGAGATGATATATCTTTTAAGGTATCTTCAAGCAATTTGACATATTGCACGTGCTCGGAGTTGACCTTCAAATGCAGTGTCTGAATGACAGGCATGACCACACGATTGATATTGGCCTGTATGCTTCGCTTGATCTGGTTTTTCTCATGTTCAATTTGACCGAGAATTTCCTTGAGCGCAATGTTTTTTCGACGAAGTGTCAATTGTTCGGTCAACAGGCGGGCATGCGTTTCCTCGAGAACCTGGGCCGCTTTTTTACGCTCGGTAATGTCCCGAAATGCCGCCACACGTACCCGTTTGCCCATGTACTCATGCTCTTTGGCCATGATTTCAACATCAAGCATACTACCATTGCGATGGACGACGATGGCTTCATACGACTCCTGATTTCGTGTCTGAATATTGTGTTCCATAAGCGGGCGAGTTGCCGAGGACGCCAGAGTGGTTACCTGTGTGCCGATCAATTCTTCACGGGTGTATCCGAACATGCGCTCAAAAGTGGGGTTGACGTCGATGATTTTTCCTTGGTTATGAAAAACAATGCCGTCGAAAGTCGCTTCAAAAAGACTGCGCAGACGATCCACGTCGTTTACCGCCGGCATGGAATCGGGATAATGAGATGACGGTTTTGTTTCGCTCTGACGAGTTACAGGATGAATCTGTTCCGCCTCGGTTGTCATAGTATTATGCTATTACTTTTCAACAAGTTACCTCTGTTTTCAATATCGACACTTTTGGATGAAGCATTACGGGACGATAAAAAATATTCTGGGCAATAAAAGGGGAAGGCGAATGCCTTCCCCGGTCTATAAGTCATTTATCGACAATACTTACGGAACCTGACATCCCGGAGGACAGCAAAGCGTCGGGTTGCCGACCGGATCCTGATAGACATGCTGAATCGTCGCCAGAATGTCCAAAAGGTTG
>CAZVNK010000261.1:0-1421 GCA_964628115.1 uncultured Ignavibacteriaceae bacterium
GGTTTCAGTCCCGCGCAGTAGCCCTTCCAGCTCAAGCAGATCGTCCGGCACGTCGCCCACCGATTCGGCATCATCGGCAAGCCGACCGAACTTCCGCAACAGCTCTCTGTTTTCATCATCCCGTTTCATGACTTATCCAAACTCCTTGAGGCGGTCGCGAAGCTTTTCCACCGCCCGTTGATAATTGGTTTTCACCGTCGATTCACTTTTATCGAGAATGGCGGCGATTTCGGCAAAGGGCAATTCCTCATGAAAGCGCAGGTGAAACACCATCTTCTGTTTGGGAGGAAGTTCCGCCTGAGCTTTCGCCAATGCTTCCTGCAATTGCGCGTTTTCGAGTTTGTCTTTCATGACATACGACGGTTCCGCCTGGGGAACTTTGCCGAACGGTAAAAACGAAACGATTTTGCCCCGCCGGATATGATTGAGCGCCTTGTTGGTCGCGATCCGATACAGCCAACTGGAAAATCCGGCATCACCCCGAAAACTCCCGAGCCGCTTGTATGCCGTCAGGAACGTGTCCTGAAGCAAATCCATCGCGGTTTCGCGATCGGTGGTCATTTTGTAAAGCAGGGCAAACATCTTATCTTTATTCTCTCTTACCAGTTTGTCAAATGCTCTGCGGTCGCCGGCCTGAGCCTGTGCAACCAGTGTCTTTTCGTCCAGTTCCATATATCCCCAGTGCTATTCCTTTGACACACCGCCCCCCAAAAAGACGAAAAAAAAAGGGCTGATTATGTATCATGCCCTGTGTTTTAGTATCAGCCGTTAACCGCCTAATCCGGTCGACTCTTGACCAGCACCTTTGAATATAACTGCAAGTTCTCCAGCACTTTACCTGTCCCGCGCACGACACAGGTCAGCGGGTCTTCGGCTACATTAACCGGTAAATTCGTTTCCTGGCGCAGGCGACGATCCAGCCCCCGCAACAAGGCCCCACCACCGGTGAGTATAATGCCCCGGTCGAGAATATCCGAGGCCAGCCCCGGGGGGGTCTTTTCCAGTGATTGACGAACCGCTTCGACGATTCGGTCAATCGGCTCCACCAACGCCTCCCGAACCTGAACCGATGACAATTTGAGGTTTTTCGGCACTCCGGCCACCAAATCGCGTCCCTTGATTTCCATCGACAATTCCTTCTCCAGCGGAAATGCCGATCCGATTCGGATTTTAATCTCCTCCGCGGTTAACTCGCCGATAAGCAGATTGTAATTCTTTTTCAGATACATGACAATCGCTTCGTTGAGTTCATCTCCGGCAATGCGTATCGAAATATTATTGACAATACCATGCAGGGCGATCACGGCGATTTCGGACGTTCCGCCGCCGATATCGATCACCATGACTCCCGAAGGCTGATCCACCGGCAAACCGACCCCGATCGCGGCCGCCATCGGTTCCTGTAAAAGATACACTTCGCG
>CAZVNK010000261.1:1506-2519 GCA_964628115.1 uncultured Ignavibacteriaceae bacterium
CGCGCTTTTCGACTTCGGTAATGCCCGACGGAACCGAAATGACAATGCGGGGTTTCATCAGGTAACGATGACGAATCACCCGTCGGATAAAATCCGCCAGTAATTTTTCGGAGATTTCAAAATCGGCGATAACGCCGTCCTTGAGCGGCCTGATGGCGGCGATTTCTCCGGGCGTCCGCCCCAGCATTTCCTTGGCGGCGGAACCGACCGCGAGAACTTTCCCGGTGGCGCGTTCGATAGCGACCACCGACGGTTCGTTCAGGACAATGCCCTGCCCCCGGACAAAGACCAGGGTATTGGCCGTGCCGAGGTCCATACCGATGTCATTCGAAATAAAATCAAAGAGACCCAATCTTTTCCTCTACCTGCCGTGCCTGATGTTATCGGCTTTTTCTTAAGGTGTCGACAATTTGAACGCAAGATTACACCCCCGTAATATAAAAAGCAACAAAAAAGTTATGAATCACAACCCATGTCGACGTCGCCGATACGAATTCCACTCGCGGATACCTCCCGGTGTCATTCCCCACCGGCCGGTCCGGCAAAAATGTCTTAATCGGTCATATTTCGGCTTGACAGTATCACCGATCGGGGCTATCTTGCATTTACAGAGCGGTGATATTTACTATCACAATCACACAACCGACAGCCGACAGATGTTCTTAAACGATGGTTTGGTGTATCCGTAGCCTGATGCACGATTATTTCGCGAAACCACTCGTACAACAATCAATTCGGCCTAATCAGAAAAAATAGACGATAGCCTCTGGGAGGGGCTATCTGTAGGGCAGACGTGAACGGTCGCTAACCGTTATTAAAATGGGGGGGTCCTGCAAGCCCCTGGGACGGCGAGAGTCATTCCTCACGTCGAGCTTCTCGACTCGGGGAAACGCGAACATATCAAGAGCCGAAGAAAAAGGCCCTACCACCGGTTCGTAATCTCCGAATACTGCCGGGTCGCGCGGATATCATCCGGGTGATGGAGGACGGCCGGCTCGTGGAGCGGGGCGCCC
>CAZVNK010000261.1:2529-4623 GCA_964628115.1 uncultured Ignavibacteriaceae bacterium
CGAGATGGATTGGGTTTATCGAAAGAAATGATACGAAATTCGTCCCCGCCGTTTGGCGGCAAAGAAACGAAATATCAGATAACCGAAAGCGAATCCGCCGACGTGCGCCAGCCAGGCCACACCGCCACCGCCTGATGCAAAACCGGACATTACAAGTTGATACACGAACCAGAAACCGAGAATGATCGACGCCGGGACATGAATCAGCCGGATGAAATAAAACAAAAACAGCAGTGTCAATATCCGCGCCCGTGGAAAGAGCACGATATATGCGCCCATGACCCCGGCAATGGCTCCCGACGCCCCCACCAGCGGGATCTGGGAATTGGGACTGAACACGATAAACAGAAAAGCCGCCGCCAATCCGGAAAGAACATAAAACAGCAGGAATTTGACCGGGCCGAGGAAGTCTTCGATATTGTTGCCGAAAATCCAGAGATACAGCATATTTCCGGCCAGGTGCATGAATCCGCCGTGAAGAAACATACTGCTGAACGGGGTCAGCAAAACCGGCGAGGATATCTCCGGGGTCAGCTCGGTCAGATGCACCAGCTCGTACGGGATCAATCCGAATTGAAAGATAAACGCCTGATATCCCCTCGGAGACAGCGGCAACATGTACAGATAAATCAGAACGTTGAGTGCGATCAATCCAATCGTCACATACGGCTTATGAACGGTCGGATTCTCATCTTTCAGCGGGATAAACATGTCAAACCGTTATGAGATTACTTTTTATCGGTGTTGACGACAAACTCGGATGTCACCGTCCGGCTGTTGCCGGCGCGGTCCGAGACGATTATTTTTATTTCATGACTGCCGTCGGCCAGTTTCTCGGGTGCGACCGTTTTCAGCACTTCGGTTTCCGGATCGTACTCGGGAATCGCCCAGTCGCCGTCAATATATACCGCCAGATCGGCGTCGTCTTCGATGCCGGAGAGATTGTCACTGACCACGCAACGAATTTCCGGGTGGACGGATTGGATCGTCCGATTCTTTCCGGGCGATATATTTTTCACGCGCGGCGCCTCGGAATCCAGCAGAACGGCATACGTCCCCATCATATTCGTCCGGGCGGATAGTATTCCCCGCTCGCGCGACGTTTCGAGCGGTGACCATTCGTCCTTGTCACTCAACCGGTACACTGCCAATTGGGTATCATCGGGTGTAAATTCTCCCCGGAACGAGATCGTCATCTTTCCCGCCAACGGCAGGGTTTCCGGCCCCAGAACATACACGCCCCCGATCCGGTCAGCCTTACGCGGGAATCGCCGATTGCCGCGAAACGCCTCGATCAAAATCGGGGCATAGACGCAGTTGGAGTCGGCCGTCACGGTAAATGCATTATCAAGCGAATAACGTAGCGGTTTCAATCCGACCCCGACCGTCAGCAGGCTCAATTCCCGGCTCGCCACCGGCGTCAGGCCGTGTTCGGTATACACCGCGCACTGCACGATACGGGTGGCGATATGATCGGCTCAATAAAACGCCGCAAACGTGCGCGGCGACACCGTAATCACCGGAACATCGCATCGATAGCCGTCTTCATATACCAACTCCAGTCTCGGCGTGGGCGCCAGACGGTCTCGAGTGGTAATGGTAAAGCGCACCCCGCGCCCCTCCAGCCGATAGTCGATATTATACGTATTATCTCGTGGCGACCCCATGGACAGGTACAAATCATTTTTATACCATCCCGAGACGCCGGCAATACCGACTCGCAGTTTCTGCCAGTCGCGACGTGCGGGCGGCACGTGCACCAGGTAGTTGCCTCTCCCACGTGACTCGATTTGTGAGGGATCGAAACGTTTCCATCCACCGGCGCCGTTGTATCCGGACACGGTTACTTTCTCGATATCGACATATTCCAGATCGGGACACCCGGTCAGATACAACACCGAATCCCCCGTCCAGCGCGGCGTGAAAAAGGTCCCGGAGGGCGCGAACATAAACCGAAACTCGAGATCGGAGCGATTCCCGGCGGCGTCGTACGCCTCAACGCGCGCACGATGCATTCCGTAGCTGTAATGCGTCGAACCGCTGAACCCTCCCCGGTCGGTGTGATACGACGTACTGCCGCTGAATTTTTTCCCG
>CAZVNK010000262.1:0-4591 GCA_964628115.1 uncultured Ignavibacteriaceae bacterium
GCTTTCTCGGCGGCATCGCGTATTCCGGAACGCAAAAACGTCCGCCGGGGATCGTTGCAGGTAATATCACTGACGATGACTTCCGTCGCTCCCGCGGACAGACAGAGCCTGACCATCTCGCCGACCAGCACCGGGTTGGTATTGGCGGCCTGTTGGGGGGTGCGGTCCCATCCGATATTGGGCTTGATCGTCACCCGTTCGCCCGCTTTGACAAAGCGCCCGATTCCGCCGATGGCATCGAGTGATCGATTTAATGCGGCGACATGATTCTCATTGCGGGCCAGCACCACCTGGGGCAGAGTTGAATCGGGAGGGATTTCAAATCCCGGTGTTTTGCTGACGGCCACCTGATAGGCGGACGTTTCGAGATCGTGAAACAATAATCCCGTGCCGCCGGTGATTGCCGCCAGAGTTATGGCCGAGCCGGTTCTTTTGAGAAAATCGCGTCTTTTCATACCGGACACTTTCGCTTGTCTTATTAGAAAATATACAGAATAATGATTATCGAAGCAAGCCAGAGCACGACGTCGAACAACAACGGGCGATCCGTCAATAGCAGAGCGGTCGGCGATCCGCCGCGCTTTTCCTGATGAACCAGGTAAAGATAGCGAAATATACCGTAGATGACAAAGGGAATGGTGACAAACAGGTAATCCGTGCCCAGTCTCGCGCTGACTTCCGATGACAGCGTGTAAAACAGGTAGGTGATTACGGTCGAGGCGGTCACCACGCCGATCAATTGATCCAGAAAATACGGCGAGTAGCTGGCGAGGATACGTCGATGCTCCGAGGCGTCGTCGGCCAGCAGGGTCAACTCATGTCGCCGTTTGCCGAAACCGAGAAACAGCGCCAGTAAAAACGTCGAAATCAACAACCAGCTTGAAAACCCCACATCGATAGCCACCGCTCCGGCCAGCGCTCGCAGGACGAATCCCGCCGCGATAACCATCACGTCGATAATCACGACATTTTTCAACAGAAACGTGTACAGAATATGCAAAACCAAATACGCCAGCGCGACGATCAGGACATTGATATTGATAAAGTAGCACATCAATCCTGCCATCACTGCCATCGGGATGGCGATCATGACCGCTGTCGATATCGAGACTTTTCCCGCGGCGATCGGACGATTTTTCTTGAGTGGATGCTGACGGTCGCGGTCGCGGTCGACAATGTCATTGATAATATACACCGCCGACGACAGCAGGCAGAACGCGATCATCGCCAGCAATGCCCGCTCCACCAGTCCGGTGGCCTGCGCCTTGCCGGCGAAAATCAATCCGGCGAGGACCACGCCGTTCTTGATCCACTGTGAGGGGCGAAGCAGTTTTATGACGGATGTAATCATTACGCCCAAGATAAGCGTCGGAGGGGGGTGAATTCAAGGAAAAGTTTGTTTAAAACGGCAGGGCTTTTCGTATCGAGGGGTAATAGGTCTGCAGGAACATCTCTGCCTGTTTGGTCGCCAGCGCGAAATCACCGCCGGGCGCATTGACGGTCAAGCGGATAATCGCCGCATCGGTGGGTCGAAACAGAAGGGCATTTTTTACCAGATCGAGTTTTAAACCGTATTCGCTACGGATCGCGCCGGAACGTGTCTCGAACCAGTACATCATAACCGCTCCCGAATTGCGACTGGAGATAATACTGCGGTTGACCTCTTTGGCGCCGTCGCCGGGGAGGTGCAATCGGTAGGGATGAATATCGTCGATTCGCCAGCCGCCGCCGGGCAGGCAGTGTTTGGGCGAATGGATTTGACTGCCGTATTTTTGCGACGAGAAATAGGCCACGAACAATCCCACCCGTGAACCGTCCGGGCCGGTAAAATCCCGAAACGTGGTCAGATCCGCCTTGAGAACGTCATACGTGACATCCGACAAAAACTGCTCGACGCCGATAAATCCGCCGTATTCGTTGGGAATCATGCTGAAATCCGCCGCCCGGTCGGGAGTGACCTCGATATATCGCAGAAGATTGCCGCCGATGCCGCCCACAACGATCAGTATGATTGCAATCAGTGTTCGTTTGTTCATCGGAACACCCTCCGCAAGATCGCACCGAATATGAACAGCAGAACAAACGCCACCACGAACACCGACAACCCCATGATAGTATGAAGCGGTTCGGTCGTGACCGAAGTCTCCAGCGTGTATGCCAGCAGTGCCGTTACGAATACCCGAAAGACATTGCCGACGATCGCAATCGGAATGGTCGACAAAAACAGGATGATCTTTCCGGGCAGTCGTCGCTGGGATATGTACGCGTACAACGCCCCCAGCGCCAGAAGCGAGATCAGCGACCGCAGGCCGGAGCAGGCCTCGGCGACTTCGAGCATCTGATTCGGCAGGTGGATGATATTGCCCTGGCGTACCACCGGCATTCCCAGAATCGACAACAGATTGACCGTTACTTTGCTGGCGAACAACTGCATCGGGAACGTCGCGGAGAAATAGATCACGTACGGAATCGGAATCATGAACACCAGAAACAGAATTTCAAACCAGGTCTTGCGAACCAGCGGTCCGCCGTACAGATACAGCGTCAGCCCGAAAATCATGACAACCAGAGAAAATCGCACCGTGAAGTATTCCGATGCTCCATTGCCGAGCACGAACAGAATCATGCCGAGAATGATAACGACCAAACCGGCATTATTTCCCGAACGTGGAATCGACGTCAGTTCGGCCCGCTTTTTCCAGAGCAGATAGCCTGAGATAACCGGGACCAGAAATCCATGCGAATAATTCGGATCGGTGTACCAGTCGACCACCAGATCGTACAACGCCGGCAGATAAATCAATACCAGTAATCCGAAGGCGATATACACGGAACGGTCGCGCGGTATGGTTTGTGTTTCGGTCGTCATCCTAATTCGGTAATATGTCCGTTGTTTTCTATCATAATCGGCCTATGTCGGCATTCTCTTGACAGGATCACGCGTGTCCATCGGCCCGGGTTTCGGCCAACGCGGTAAAATCGCTTCCGGTCGGACTCTGGTAGACGCGCAAGTCGAATTCCGGTACCACCGCCAGAATATGATCGAAAATATCGGCCTGTATCGCTTCGTAATTGGCCCATGCCTGATCGTTGCTGAACACGTAGATTTCAATCGGCAGGCCGTGTTCGGTCGGTTGGAGTTGGCGTACCAGAAAAGTCATGCCCTGATGGATTTTCGGATGGTTTTTCAGATAGGCCACGATATAGGCGCGGAATGTCCCGATATTGGTCAGATGCCGCCCGTTGACCAGCGTGGTGGTATCGGCGCGGGTTTGTTCGTTGTGCTGTTCGATTTCGTCGGTTTTCTTTTCGATATATTCGGTTATGTGCTGAATCTTTTTAAACCGGGCGATCATATCGGCGGTGCAAAATTTGATGCTGTTCATGTCGATATTGATCGATCGTTTGATCCGTCGCCCGCCCGATTCCGACATCCCTCGCCAGTTCTTGAACGAATCGGAAATCAGCGCATAGCTGGGAATCGAGGTGATTGTCTTGTCCCAGTTTTGTACTTTGATCGTATGCAGTGAGACGTCGATCACGTCGCCGTCCGCGCCGAATTTCTGCATCTCGATCCAGTCGCCGCGACGCACCATGTCGTTGAACGAGAGTTGAAGGCTCGCGACCAGACCGAGGATGGTATCCTTGAACACCAGTATCAAGATCGCGGTCATGGCGCCCAGCCCGGTTAAAAGCGCTACCGGTGACCGTCCGATCAATCTGGCGAAAATCAGTATCGCGATGAACAGCATCGTGATAATCTGCACGATCTGGATATATCCCTTGATCGGTTTCTCGCGCGAGACGTCGTATTCCTCGTAGATATCGTTGGCCGCGTTGAGAAACGCATACAGAATCAGCATCCCCATGAAGTACATGTAGGCGATCGAGACGCGTTCGAGCATGTCCTGAATCGACGGGAGCGCGGCCGCGCCGAAATAGATGACCAGAATCGGCGCCAGATGAGAGAAGCGCACGAAGACCATGCGATTTTGAAGCGCGTCGTCCCAGCGGGTCTTGCTTCGCCTGATAAAAAACGCCACGATGCGCAGAAGGATTTGCTTGGCGATGACGTTTGAGAGCCAGGCCAGAATCAGTATTGCGACCGCCACCGCGAGCCATCCGATCGTGCCGGCGACATTTTCCGCGAGTCCTTCGGCCATCAGCCATTGGGCAATTGTATCGACCATAATCCATCCTCGTTGTTATGTAAATTCACATCCGTCCGCATGGTATGATTTTCAAGATGTGGAATCAAGGAAGAAAGCACGCGGGGGCGTGTTTAACTTATATAGATGGATTCGGTTACATTGAATATCGATGAAGTCTTGAGTAGCGACTGTCTTATCTGTCAAGCATGATTTGGGTTCCACGTCTGATTTTTTGCCAGCATGGTATTGATAATAGTCAGTAGTTTTCTCATGACTGCAACGATGGCGGTTGAAATCTCCCTGCCGAACAACGTGAGGAAGGGTGTTTCGACAAATGTTTCTGTCATTGCGGGCATAATACTCAGTTTTTGTTGGTAAAAATTAGGTTTTACACAGGTGGAAGTACCAGGCAAAGTAATTGGCACGATGTTTTTCCGATA
>CAZVNK010000263.1:0-2459 GCA_964628115.1 uncultured Ignavibacteriaceae bacterium
AATCCTGCACCAGCATATAATAATCAAAAAGCAGATCGACCATGCCGGTCTCGGCATAATCGTACTGCTCATACGTGTTTTCGTAATACAGGTAGTCATCGATAAACAGGCGAACGCGATACAGGTTCAGGCTCGGCCCCTTGTAACGGATTTGATCGAAAGCTTTGACCGCAAAACCGATATCCCCCTGCACCAAATACACCGAATCGACCACATAGCGTTTCCGTTCGCGGTCGAAACGAACCGGAATCACCCGGCGGCGCGTTCCGTCGGGGAAAAGCGACGTGCTGTCCCGATACACCATCTGCATTTCCCGAAAGATCGGGGGGACATTGTCCTTGAGCGCAAAGCCGTTGGTGAGGGGATTCAGCGGTTTATTGTCGGGGGTGCGTTTCTCGAAATGAATGTGCGGCGCACCGTAACCGGTCTGGCCGGAGAAGGCGATCAATTCGCCTGCCGTCACCGGAAGAGAATCCGGCGGGAAATACCGGTCAAGATAATACCGTTTGTTTGCATACTGATATTGATGTACCTGTCGCTCCAGGCGATTGGCCAGCCGCGAAAGATGGCCGAAAACATAAATGTGTCCTTCACGGTCTTTCAAATACAGGGCCTTGCCGTAACCGCTGTAGGCATACCTGATACGCCAGATATACCCGTCGGCGGGCGCCAGAATCTCACGGCCCTCCCTGCCGCCGGTGCGAATATCGACCCCGCCGTGGAAATGCCCCGGTCGAAATTCACAAAAAGACGAGGATAAATCAATATCGCCGTTCACCGGCCAGCGCGGAGAATCCGCGTATGCGCCTGAAACACAAATAATTATCAGGATAAAGAAAGCCAATGTTCGGGCCGATAGTATAGTCATAACAGGTTAAACAAGTTATTGCGATGGAAGTTCAAAGTCAAAGGTTTTTCCGGCTGAAAGACGTTATTAGTCACTTGCGTATTTGGGTTTTTAACGTATATTGTCGGCTTGTATTCTGATTACGACAATAAGGAGTTTGGCAAATGTTTGAGTTTTTAAGAAAACTGATTTTCCCGATTATTATCATCGTCCTGATTTTCTTTACCGGTATGATTGTTCTTCAATGGGGAGCCGATATCACGAGTTCCGGCAGTTCCAAAAACATTATCGGCATTATCAACGGAGAAGAAGTCCCCTGGCAGGTATTCGAACGCTCCTACAGCAACCTGATTCGCGAAGAACAGGATAAACTGGATTATGATTTGCCGACCAGCCGCATGGCGGAGCTTCGTGATCAGGCCTGGCAACAATTGCTGGTCGATTACCTGATGACCCAGCAAATTAAAAAGTACGACATAACGGTTACCAGTGAAGAGATGTTCGGATTTCTCCGCGCCTATCCGCCGGAGATGTTGCAAACGTCACAGCAATTCCAGACCGACGGTAAATTCGATCCGCAAAAATACACCGCGGCCATGGTCAATCCTGACAATGCCCCGTTCTGGGCATCGGTGGAACAATACGTTCTTCCCGATCTGCAACGGTTCAAACTGCAACAGGAAATCATCAGCACCATTCGCATCACGCCGGCCGAAGTTCGGCAGGCCTTCATGGAAAACCGCGAGGAAGTCAAAATCGGATACGTGTACGTTCCGAAAAACGACCTGGCGGGTAAACAGCCGGAACCGACCGATGAGGACGCGAAAGCGTTCTATGATGAAAATCTCGAATCTTACGCCATCGGCGAGCAGGCCGTCATCAGACTGGCGACTTTCGAAATGAAACCGTCGCAAACCGATTGGGATCGCGGGTATGCGCTGGCCAAAGAGGTGTATGACAGCGCCGTGGCCGGATCGGATTTCGCCGAGCTGGCGCAAATCTGGTCGCAGGACGGTTCGGCGGCCAACGGCGGCGATCTCGACTGGTTCGAACGCGGCCGCATGGTGGCGCCGTTTGACAGCGCCGTCTGGGCGATGGAAGTCGACCAGATCAGCCCGCCGGTTAAAACCCAGTTCGGCTCAGATATGTTTCACTCGGTTCCATTGTCGGTGTGATAGTGCTTGTTGCTATTGAGCTGATTACAAATTTGAATAATTCATTCCAACACATCGAGGCGTCTCAGGAAACGATCGATCAGCTGGAGCGCGAGGCCAAGGATTTCGCCGCAACCGCCAAAGAGAACGGATTCGATGAAACCGCAGAGGAATACGGGATTACTCCGATGGTGTCCAGACCGTTCACGCGCGACGGGTACATCCAGACCATCGGTATCAATCCGAAAGTGTCGGATTTCGCGCTGGACAATCCGGTCGGAACGATCTCGGACATGTATATCGGCAAGGAAAGTTATTTCGTGTTCAAAATCACCGAGCACATACCCGCCGGATACAAGCCGTTCGAGGAAATGAAAAACACGATCATCGCGCGACTGCGTAGCGACCGCGTCATGCAGGCCGCCCGCGATACCGCGACCGTGATCCACAAGGCGCTC
>CAZVNK010000263.1:2501-4590 GCA_964628115.1 uncultured Ignavibacteriaceae bacterium
GTTTCCCCTATGCGATCAAAGACAAGATCAACCGGAATTCGATCATCCCGAATATCGGCAAAGAACCGCTGGTAATGGCGACCGTATTCTCACTTCAGGAGGAAGGCCAGCTTTCCCAACCGACCGATTATCGCAACGGCGTGGCCATTTTCAAACTGGTGGAAAAATACTCGCCCAGTATCGATGAATTCGAACAGGCACGCGATTCGATCGAAACGGCGGTGTTGTATCAAAAACAACAGGACATATTCCAGCGCTGGTTCGAAGAACTTATGCAAAGCGCGGACGTGGAAAATTATATCGACGAGTTTTATCGCGGTTCATATTAATAGTATGATCGAAAAAACCTGCAAGGGACGCTGAGGCGTCCCTTTTTTTATGCTTAGATCAAAGCGGTGGTATCGGATTCGGTTTGGAGTCGGCGCTTTTTTCGGAAATCACGAATTTCGTCGATATCCAGCACCAGCGAAAGCATCGTCGGTTCGGATTCCTGATGCACCTGCACCCGTCCCAGTATCCCCCACGGCGCGGCAATCAGCGTTCTTCCCTGCAACGGCCTGCCGAACAGGTTTCCGATCCCGCAGGTCTTGACCACGAACGCCCCGGCCGATTCGGCGCCGTTGACATAAATATCATTGTCCCGTTTGTGTTTTTCGGTCTTGGATTCCGCCGGTCGATGCGGCGAGGTGGTGGGAATGAAAATAATGTCCACCTCCTTCTGCGCCATCACCTCGAACAATCCGGCGTTCAGCGCATCGGCGCAGATCATGATGCCGATTTTGACACCGTCCACCGTCGCCGTGAAGATTTTGTCGCCGGGAAGAATTCCTTTGCCGATTTCACCACTGACCGGATTCAGTTTGCGGTACCGTCCCACCACCGCCCCGCGTTGAAAGACATACGTGCTGTTATACAGCGCGTCGCGGTCGGCCTCGACCACCGATCCCCCGATCAGGCAGGTGTCCATTTCCATGGACAGGTATTCGAGATATTTCAGGTTTTCGCGGATATCCAGCGCCGCGCGGCTGAAATCGGGCAGGGCTTTGGGTATCAGACAGTACTCCGGCAGACAGACAAAATCCGGCCGGCGTCTGAATATATGCAGTTTTCCTTCGAGTGAAAGCCGCTCTCCCAATGGTGATTGCACGGCGATAACACGGACCAGCATGCTTCAATCCCCTCTATCGATCGCGTATGGCGGCGCGGCCCCAAGAATATTCTACGCAGGGTCCGTACAATATGTTACCATAATATAAGCCGTAATATCCAAAATCATAAGAAAAAGTGATTTGAATCCTAAGAAAAATTGAATAATGTATTAAAGACATTGGCTCTGTCGTAATGATGAAGAATTGGTTTTTTAATAAAGGAGGCAAATATGGAGCCTATCTATGAAGGCCGACCTGCTGACTTGCTCCCAGATGATTGGAGGGAAAAATATAACAAAAGGATTGAAGCAATTTGGTGGCAGGTTGTCCCATTAAATTCGTATCTGTATGTTATGAAAAAAATCATAGCGTTTCCATTCAACCTAATAGATGCAGAAGGAGGCGGGCCTTTCTGGCACCTAACCTATGGTAGTATGTATGAAAACTGTATTATGACAATCTGGCGAATCGCTATAGATGATAAGGAGAAATTGAATACTCTTCACGGGCTTTACAATGATATTATGCCGAAAATCAATAAGAAATATAGTGTAATTAAACTGGAGTTAAAAAAAGCAAGTCAGCTTTATAAAAAGGGGCTAGAAAAGTACAAAGAGCCAATTAAAATTCTCAGAAACAATGAATATGCGCATTTTGGTTTGAAATGGAATACTTCTGATTTCCGTCCAGAAATTGCAAAAGACTGCAAGATATCAATAAGGGATCTTTGCAATATCAAAGACATCATTAATCAATTCTTTTTGCATCTATGTTTACATATTCATCGTGCAGTATTACCCATGGATTATAATCCTGATGCCACACCAGGTGTGGGAATGGATCCAAGAACAGACATCGAAGTAATACTAGATGATATTGCAAACAAGAATGAATTGATACAAATGCAACAAAAGCAACCCGAATTCTGGCCTTTCTATCGA
>CAZVNK010000264.1:0-4589 GCA_964628115.1 uncultured Ignavibacteriaceae bacterium
GCTTCCGGCGTGGTCGGGCCGTTGGCGCCTTCGGCAATGATTTTCACCTTGCCGTTGCTCTTGCCGGCGTTCTCGCCGGTGACCTGATTTTCCAGCGCCGCCGGAATGAGAATGTCGACTTCCTGCACCAGCCAGTCGTCACCCGGAAGAACCTCATAACCGAGATCGCGGGCTTTGGCTTTATCGATGCCGCCGAAGCGGTCGGTGATACCGAGCAGTTCCTTGAGATCGACCCCGTCGGTTTTCTTGAACGAGTACGAGGTCTGCTCAGCCTGATCCCAACTGGAGACACAAATCACCTTGCCGCCCAACTGCGTATAAAGCTGGATGGCGAACTGCGACACGTTGCCGAAACCCTGCACGCTGGCAGTGGTGTCCTCGGGGCGGATATTCAACTGCTTCAACGCTTCGCGCAACGTGTAAATCACGCCGTACCCCGTGGCTTCGGTGCGGCCCAGAGAACCGCCCATACCGAGCGGTTTGCCGGTGATGAAGCCGGGATACTTTTTGCCGTGAATCGCCTCGAATTCGTCAAGCATCCACAGCATGTGCTGACCACTGGTCATTACATCGGGCGCCGGCACGTCGACCAGCGGCCCCACGTTGCGGGCCAGTTGGCGCACCCAACCACGGCAAATCAATTCCTGCTCGCGGGCGCTGAGATTATGCGGATCGCAGATCACGCCGCCCTTGCCGCCGCCGAGCGGAATATCGACCACTGCGCATTTCCATGTCATCCAGGTCGCGAGAGCGCGAACCGTGTCGATGGTTTCCTGCGGGTGAAAACGAATGCCGCCCTTACAGGGGCCGCGACTGTCATTGTGCTGGACGCGAAAACCTCGGAAAACCTCGACGTGTCCGTCGTCCATCCGGACCGGAATCGAGAATTGATATTCACGCATGGGGACACGGAGCATCGCCCGCGTCGCGGCGTCGAGATCAAGAATATCGGCCACGTGGTCAAACTGAGCCTGGGCCATTTCAAAAGGGTTAAATGATTTACCACTCATGGCAAAGCCTTTCCTGGATTAAACCGTGTAAGAAAGATGCAAAAAAAACAGGCGAAAAACGCCCGATACGAACGAAGCGTCCGGTGTTGATCGTACCACCGAGGAAACCGTTCATTAGCCCGCATGTATGTCATATTCAATATCCCGAACATAAAACTTCGTTACTTTTTTCACGAGGAATATAGCACCCGTCTTTTAATTGTCAAGAAAATCCGAACGAAACCGACCCGATTGTTCGGAGACGTCTGCCTACGTATAATCTGTTGCGGGGTAACTGGATAGAGTTGACGCTCAGAGTCTAAACGGACTTCGGACAAAAGTTTTTTTTGCACTATGGCCGGATTATTCTCATTCTGCCGCGTCAGACCGGGATTGGGAGGATCGTGATATAGAGGAGTGAGAAGTCTGTTTTTTATGCGTCGGGTGATTCCGGTTCCTGAAAACGGTACCCCACACCGCGCACGGTTTCGATATATTTGCCGCAGGGACCCATTTTTTTACGCAGGCCGGCAATGTGAACGTCGATCGAACGATCGGTCACCACCGTGTCCTCGCCATGCGTGGAATCCATGATCTGATCACGGGTGAACACCCAACCGGGGCGTTGCGCCAGAAAGTGTAGCAGTCGGAACTCGGTCGAGGTGAGTGTTATCGGCGTTCCGGCCACGCGCACTTCATGTCGTCCCGGGTCGATGGACAACTCCCGGAACGCCAGCGGCGTTTCTCCCTCGGGAGGCGGTTCGGTCTGGCGTCGCATGACGGCGTGTATCCGGGCCAGAAGGACCCTCGGGCTGAACGGTTTGCTGATATAATCGTCGGCTCCGATTTCCAGTCCGGCCACGATATCGGCCTCCTCGCTTTTGGCGGTCAGCATAATCACCGGAATATGGTCGGTCTCGTCGTCGCGCTTGAGACTGCGGCAAACATCCAACCCGTCCAGACCCGGAAGCATAAGATCAAGCAGGATCAGATCGGGTCCGATCGTTTTCGCCCGTTGCAGTCCCTCCTCGCCGGTATAGGCACGGGTCACCTGGAATCCCTCCCGGGCGAGATTGTATTCCACCAGTTCCGCGATATCCCGGTCGTCTTCGATAACCAGTATTTTCTGTCCGCTCATGCTTTTGTTCTCCTGGCAGGCTTACCGTATAGAATAGCCTTTCTATCGTGAAAACACAATATTGAGAATATGAGAAAATATAATAAAAACGGCCGGATCGGGACACTCTTCGATCCCTAACGTTTTCGGTAAGGCAAATAACGACAATCGCTTGCGTTGTCATCCGCAAGGCCGTCACTCAGGATATCGCCGATAAAAAGGATAAATTAAGTACCGGAGTTTCTTGACAAAATCGACTCCGGCGAATTATATAGGACACAAGAAAATACGGGCCGATGGCCCGAAACCGTCCAACTATAAAAAACAGCGGAATGCAAATCAACAACCACATACTCGTACCGCAATGCCAACCACGTCAACCATCCGGTTGCCAACGGTCAGGAGAACACGATGACAACTAAACGTGCCGGGGATTTGATGATCCCGCTCGAACAATATCCGCATATTCCCCACTGGTTCACGCTTCGTCAGGCCATTGCGGAACTTCAAAATGCGGTGATCGAAATCGAGGGACGGCAGTCCCTGCCGCGCGCCCTTCTGGTCTTCGATGAAAAATACGACCTGCTGGGAATCGTGCGTCGGCGCGACATTCTCCGGGGACTGGAACCGAAATTCATGCGGACCATGTCGCATCCGCACCGCAAACAACTCTTCGACGTCGAGGCCGATCCCGACCTGACCGTGCTGACGTCGGGACGCGTCGCCAGCGCCGTCAGGGAACTGGCCGAAACGCCGATCAGCGAGGTGATGCAACCGATTACGGCGACGGTGGAGTACACCGATCAGATCACCAAGGCCATCTACAAAATGATCACCCGCGACCAGAATCTATGGCCGGCGGTGAAAGACAAAAAGGTCGTCGGCGCGATCCGAAGCGATGACGTGTTCAATGAAATCGCCCGCATTGTGATGTAGTATCAGGCCGGGCCAACGTTCCAGTCGAGCCAGTGGGAGCACCTATGTTCAAGCGTTCAAAAAACAACCAATCGCAAGACAGCCACGACAACCTGCCCCCGATGCCCAAAGATATTTATCTGAAGCGGGTGGTCGCCAAAATCGACACCCGCCGCCTGTTTTTTATCCTGTTGGGGGTGACGCTGTTTTGTCTCGTGTATTTTTCGCCGGCCTGGCCGGATGCGATCGATCCGGAAGGGAAACATTTCGAACTGACCCGTGAGGGAAAAGCCGCCATCGCGCTGTTTCTGCTGGCGGCCACCTGGTGGGTGTTCGAGGTGGTGCCGATCGGCGTAACCGGTATCACCATCGGTGTCATCCAGGCGCTGTTTCTGATCCGCGCCGCCCGCGTCGCGTTCAGTGATTTCATGGATCCCTCGGTGTGGTTTATTATCGGGTCGGTGGTGATCGGCATGGCCTTCACCCGCACCGGGCTGACCAAGCGACTTGCCTACAAAATGCTGGTGCTGGTGGGTGAGAAAACCAGCATGATCTACCTGGGGTGTTTTATCATGACCGCCGCGCTGACCCTGATCATGGCGCATACCGCCGTGGCGGCGGCGGTGTATCCCCTGTTGATGGCGATTTACGCGCTGTACGACGAAGGCAACAAACCGACCAAATTCGGCAAGGGGCTGTTTATCGGCATGGCGTTCGTCGCCGGCGCGGGAAGTATCATCACCCTGCTCGGCGCGGCCCGGGGAGCGGTCGCGATCGGCTTTTTCCGCGATATCACCGGGAGGGAAATTTCCTTTTTCGAATTGTCTTATTACATGTTTCCGGTCGGGCTGGTCATGGTGTTTTTGCTGTGGGGATTTTTCATGCTCTATTGCAGACCGGAGCACAAAACCATCCCCGGCCTGCGTGAACGCGCTCAGGCACTGTATGAAAATCTTGGGGGAATCACCCGGCGCGAAATACTCACGGTGGTGATCGTGTTGATGGCCATCGTCACCATGAGCCTGCGCAGTTTTATCCCGGGGCTGGATCAAATCAATAAAAGCGCCATTATTCTCGTTTCCACGATACTCTTTTTCCTGTTTAAAATTCTCACGATCGAGGATCTCGAAGAAGTCCCGTGGAATATCGTGCTCCTGTTCGGCGGCGCCATGAGTATCGGTTTTTGTCTCTGGCAAACCGGAGCGGCGGGCTGGATCGCCATCGAATGGCTGGGCCTGTTGAAAAACGCCAGTTGGTTTATCTTCGTTCTCGGGATTGCCCTATTCGGGCTGGTCATGACCAACCTGATCATGAACGTCGCCGCGATCGCGATCTCGCTTCCGGTGGCGCTGGTGATCGCGCCGTATTTGGGCGTCGCGCCGGAGGTGGTGCTGTTCGCGTCGCTGGTGACCGCCGGGATGCCGTTTTTGTTCCTGGTCGGCGCCGCGCCGAATGCCATCGCGTATGAAAGCAAGCAGTTTACCAGCGGTGAGTTTTTCGTCGCGGGAATACCCGCCAGTGTCCTGCTGATGATCGTTCTGGCGGTGTTCGTGCGCATTATCTGGCCG
>CAZVNK010000265.1:0-4582 GCA_964628115.1 uncultured Ignavibacteriaceae bacterium
CGGCAAAGTGTATGCCGACGTCGATGGCGTGTTACTGGAATTGACCATCCCTTCCGAGGACGGCGATATGGCCGGCGGCGATGCGGGTATGGTGGGGGAGAAGGACAAGATATATGCTCCCATGCCGGGCAAAATCGTGAAACTGCTGGTGAACGAAGGTGATGAGGTAACGGAAAAACAGCCGCTGGTGATCGTGGAAGCGATGAAAATGGAAAACCAGGTGAACTCAGCGGCCAACGGTACAGTGAAAAAGATCAATTTCAGCGACGGCGATCAGGTCGATACCGACACCCCGATTATCGAGTTGGAGATTACTGAAGAATAATCGAGTATTCAAAGAACGGCCGGGTCATCAGAGTTTCTGACTCCTTGAGGGGGTATACCGTCAGGAGTCAAGCCTGACTATCAATCCTGCGCGAAACGGCAGATAAGTAACGTCGTCACCCTCGGTGTAATACCGGATATGTTTTCCCTCGACAAACAGCCTCATTCGGGTATTAATGGGAATATCAATACCCGCGCCGAAATTTATGCCCATGTTGGTAGTGACGTCATCGATAGGCTTGGATTCAAAACCCCCATCATAGGAAAATGCCAAATCGGAATAACTGATAGTGCCGAAGCCGAGGCCGCCCAGAATATAGGGCTTTACTCTTTTGGCTGATTCGTTCGATATGATTTTCACTTTCGCATTCACCATAACTTCGAATACCCGCGCCGAGCCGCCATCGATAGTTAGCCCGGTTTCTTCCGAATCGATGGTCACATTATCAAGATCGAGATACGCTTCTTTGTCGAGCGGGAAGATAGTAAAGAAAAACGTCGTCTGAATATCGATCAGACGGGTGATTTCGAATTCGACACCGCCGCCGAAATTGAAACCGGGATTCCAGCAATCCTTAAAGGTATTCGGTTCCAATGGTGCGGCCATTCCTCCGCCGAAAAAGAACGCCGTTCCGATTTTGTTCTCCTGTGCGTGCGCCGAGGCGATCATTGCGCACAATACCGCGACAATAATAAATATCTTTTTCATATACATTCCTGACATAAAGCTGTTTGAAAAACGGCACTATTTGTTTTTGCCCGTTGATTTTCTATATGTGATAATAACGACGATTATATTGAGAATGTCAATACAATTCGCCGTCTTTCAGTAATGATGATATAGACTGCCTGATTGAAATTTAAAAAAAGCCGGATCGGTCGATCCGGCTTTGTACTGTACTTATTGGAATTTACCAGAGAAACGCGGTAATACCGCCACCGATTTGCAGGCGGGATCCGCTAATCGATTCATCGGCGCCATCCGGTTCAAATGAATCCTTATTGTATTGAATACCCATATCAAGCGCCACGGCGTTGGACAGCATCATGATGATACCGCCGCGACCGCCAAAGCTGGTCATGGTGGCGTCTTCATCGTCCTCGCTGACTGAACCATAGAGGAAAAAGCCCTTAATATATGGGTACATGGCACCCTTGGCTTCAACGCGAGTCGGGTCCATATTGAAATAATATCCGACGCAGGGACCAATCGCAAAAGCGGAATAATCAATGCCGTCATCGCCTGCGGATATGCTTGAAAACGTGAAATCCGCTCCGATCAACAGACCGGGCGAGACAAAATAACCGACACTGGGTGTGACAGTGATAAGAGTCATGCTTTCATCGTCAGATTCATACAGATCATCACCCAGGCTGGCATACATTAACGTTCCGCCGACAATCATACTCCCCTTGTCAATGGGGCTTTCCGCCGCAAATGCGGTTGCGGCGAACACGAACATGATGCTGAGAAGAAACAGCTTCTTCATTGCATACCTCCAAGTATTATGTTATACAGCCGTTAGTTTGGTTGCCTTGTCCTTGCCGTTTTATAATCGACCAAAAAACACAGGTGATGCACATATGTCAATATAAAAAAAGGATAATATCCATAAGGTATTAATACTATTTATACCTTCAATGACCGGTATAAACCAATTGGCCCGCTTTCTGATACGAGCCTCTTGATTTAGGCGTCACAATTGATTATATAGAAATAATCAATGTCTTTAAAACCAAAATGAACTCGGAGGAATAGATGCCTGACAGGAATGAAGCCTTCATCGTGTCAGCCTGCCGTTCCGCAATCGGAACGTTTCTGGGCGGACTGTCATCGTTTACCGCAACGCAACTCGGATCGCTGGCTATTAAGGAAGCTGTCAAACGCGCCCAAATCGATCCGGAAAAGCTCGACGAAGTAATTATGGGGCAGGTGGTTCAGGCCGGAGTCGGACAGGCTCCCGCCCGTCAGGCCGCTATTCACGGCGGCATTCCCTCGCACGTCGCCACCCTGACCATCAACAAGGTGTGCGGTTCCGGTTTGAAAGCCGTCATGCTGGCGGCGCAGTCGATACGCGCCGGCCACCAGCATTGTATTGTGGCCGGCGGAATGCAGTCCATGTCGGGAACGCCGTACTGTTTGCATGGAGCCAAGGGCGGTCTGAAATTCGGCGACAAGAAATTGCAGGACACGATGGTGCTTGACGGACTGTGGTGTTCGTTTAAAAATTGGCACATGGGAAGCGCCGCCGAACTGACGCAACGCAAGGCCGGTATCACCCGCGAAGAGCAGGATGAATTCGCCTTTAATTCACACCGGAAAGCGATCGCCGCGATGGACGGCGGTAAATTCAAAGATGAAATCTTTCCGATTGAAATCCCGCAACGCAAGAAAGACCCGATCATATTCGATAGGGATGAAGGCCCGCGCGCGAATATTTCGCTTGAAGCGCTTGCCAAGCTTCGCCCGGCTTTCGAAAAGGACGGCACCGTCACCGCCGGCAATGCGCCCGGATTAAACGACGGTTGCTCCGCATCCGTGGTCGTGTCCGAAAAGTTCATGAAAGAGAACAACCTGACGCCGATGGCGCGCATTATCGATTATGCCGTTGCCGGTGTCGATCCGGAACTGGTCTTTTTCTCGCCGATTTACGCCGTCCGCAAACTGATGGATAAAATGGGCGTCGATATCAACCACTGGGATTTGATCGAAGCCAACGAGGCGTTTTCCGTCCAGGCCCTGGCCGACGGTAAGGAACTCGGCTGGGATTGGGATCGGGTCAATGTCAACGGCGGCGCAGTGGCGCTCGGCCATCCGATCGGAGCATCCGGCACCCGGGTATTGACAACGCTAATGTATGCCCTGAAAGATCGCGGCAAGAAAAACGGTCTGGCCACTCTTTGTCTCGGTGGCGGACACGCGGTCGCATTGGCAATCGAAATGATGTAACCGACAGGAAGAGGTACTATGAACGTAGAGGATATCAAAAAAATCGCCGTTATCGGCGGTGGGACGATGGGCAACGGGATCGTGCACGTATGCGCCATGGGTGGCTACGATGTCATGCTGGTGGAAACCAAAGACGAATTCGTCGATCGCGCGATGGCGACGATCACGAAAAATCTCGATCGCATGGTTAAAAAAGAGAAGATCAGCGAACAGGATAAAACCGACACACTCGCGAAAATAACCACCACCACCAATATGGATGATGTCAAGGACGCGCAGATCGTCATCGAGGCGATCTTCGAGAATCTCGATGTCAAGCTCGGGATATTCAAAAAGCTCGATGCACTATGCCCGCCGGAAACCATCCTGGCGTCGAACACGTCGTCGATTTCGATCACCCGCCTCGGCGGTGTCACCAAACGCGCCGACAAGGTGGTCGGGATGCATTTCATGAATCCGGTTCCGATGATGAAGCTGGTGGAGATGATCAAGGGACTGGCGACGTCGGACGAGACCTTCGCACTGGTGCAGGAACTGGCCAAAAAGCTCGGAAAGGTTCCGGTTCCGTCCAATGACTATCCCGGTTTCATTGCCAACCGTATCCTGATGCCCATGATCAACGAAGCGGTCTATGCGCTCTTTGAGGGCGTCGGCACCGAAGAGGCGATCGATACCGTGATGAAACTCGGCATGGCGCATCCTATGGGGCCGCTGACATTGGCCGATTTCATCGGGCTGGACGTGTGTCTGGCGATTCTGGAGGTGATGCATGAAGAGCTGGGCGATCCCAAGTATCGTCCGTGTCCGTTGTTGAAGAAAATGGTCGAGGCCGGTTATCTCGGACGAAAGAGCGGTCGCGGCTTTTATGATTATTCGAATTAAGAGGATCCGTTATGGATTTTAATCTGTCTGAAGATCAAATCCTGCTTCGTGACACTGCGCGGGAATTCGCGGTGAAACGTCTGGCATCGATTGCGGAAGAACTCGATGCCAAAGCGGAAATGCCGCCGGAATTGCTGAAGGAAACCGCCGAACTCGGCTTTTTCGGTTTACTGGCTCCGGAACAATACGGCGGTCTGGCCGCCGACACGCTCAGCTACGCGCTGTGTATCGAGGAAATCTCTCGAGTCTGCGCCGGGCTGGCGATTACGATCAGCGTGCATAATTCGCTGGCGATTCAGGCGATTGACATGTACGGCACCGAAGAGCAAAAAGACGAATACCTGCCCAAACTCGCCGCGGGTGAGATTATCGGCGCGTATTCGCTTTCCGAGCCGGGTTCCGGCACCGATGCCGGCAGTCTGACCT
>CAZVNK010000266.1:0-4558 GCA_964628115.1 uncultured Ignavibacteriaceae bacterium
CCAACGATTTCATCTTCTTTCTTGTCGCCTTTGAGCATATTGACCGGAGAAAGAGCCTTTGGCGACGGCATGTATTCGGCCACAAAATCCATTAACAGATGAGTACCGGAGTTTCGGTCGGCGGAACCAAGCAATATCGGATAAATGGTTTTTGAGACAATGGCTTTTTTCAAGCCATCGAGAATCTCCGCATCGGTGAGTTCACCCTGGTCAAAAAACTTCTCCAGAAGGGCGTCATCGGCCTCGGCGACCGCTTCGACAACCTTCTGACGAGCCTCATCCACGGCACCGACAATATCGGCCGGGATATCGGTCGGCGTCGGTTTGCCTTTGTCATCGAAGGTGTAACCCTTCTTTTTCAGGACGTCCACCACACCCTTGTATTCCAAGCCGGAACCAATCGGCAACTGCACCGGAACCGCCTTGATACCAAAACGATCCTGCAGTTGTGAAATAATATCATTGATTTTCACGTGTTCTTTTTCAACTTTATTAATAAAAAAGGCGCGCGGAAGGTTGAAATTCTCGACGTATTTATACTGGATTTCAGTACCAACCTCGATACCGGCAGTGGCATTGATAACCATAATGGCGGCTTCCGATACATAAAGCCCCGTAATCAACTCCCCTATCATGTCCGGATGGCCGGGCAAATCAAGCACGTTTACTTTGCAATCTTTCCAGGGACAGGCCAGAAGCGACAGACCAACGGACGTTTTGCGGCTGATTTCTTCGTCGGTAAAATCGGAAAGCGACGTGCCGTCATCCACTTTCCCAAGACGGTTGGTAATGCCGGATGAGTATGCGATAGCGTCAGCCAGGCTGGTTTTTCCGCATCCCCGCTGGCCGATCAGGGAAATATTTCTAATCTGATCAGTTTCGAATATCTTCACAAGGATAACCTCCGTTGGATAGTTCCATATCTGCTACAGGACGCTAATTATAACCCGGCCAGCAGGTTTTGTCAAACTATTTTATCCTTATTTTCTGGTCGCTTTCAGGGGCTTTTCGATCGGTATTTCGGCATGATATACATGGTTATTTTGGGGGTATTTTCGTCTATTGACAGGTCGTATTCAGGGTGCACATCGCTTTCCTGATTACGCGATATCGACATTCGATTGCTATCATCGACAGAATAATTCAAGTGTGTTTTTTTCTCAATTTCGTTTTCATCATTCGAATAAGATTGTGATTATTGTCACAATGTATCGGATATGGGCAGGGTTGACGCCAGTCCTTCACACGCCCATTAATGTTTTCTGCTCGCCTGGTTATTGGTTGGTTCGGGGTTGGTATTGATGGACGTATATGGTCGATGTATTTGTTGTCGGATCGGGTCTCTGTTTCTGATTATTCACTCCATGATCGGTTTATTGAGTCCTGTTTTTTTATGAGATTTTGCTGTTGTTTTTCTTGTGTTTTTGGTTGGTTTCGAAGTATTCGATTCGGTCATAATTTTGGTCTCTTCATTACTACAGCTATTAGTATATTGTGGTTTTGGTGATATTTTTCTTGACAGTTAAGGTATTTTGGTTATTTTGTTGATGTCCAGGGAATAGTTGTGTTGTTAGAACGCTTCTGTTAAGAGACAGTCCGCACCTTGCAACTTCAAGAGAACCTTGCAGTTGCCCTGACAAAGCTCTTGTTAGACGGCCTTTAGAACAATTCTTGAGTGGTCCTTGTAGGATTACATTCGAGATTTGGTAAATCTTCCAAAAACTCTATTTTGTAACTTACCTGATAGAATCGTTTATATGTCATTCCCCATGATTGACATCTATCATCCGCCGATTTTGTCATGGCAAGTGGGGGTTGATCCGAACACCTCCGTAGCTTAAGTTCGGATGGAACAGGTAATCCGTAACAAACTGTTTCAGGCAGGAAGATACTATTACCTTTAATGAACCTTTAAAGTTTTTAAAGGAGCATTATAATGATGCAAAAAAGAAAATTGACTATATCTTTACTGCTGGCCTCGTTCCTTCTGGTATCCGGTTTTTCGCTTGCGACGGCTCAAACGGTCACGTTTCAGTCAAAGAACGTGGCTCGTTGTACAGACGCGGTTTTGAATGTGACGATTGACAGTCCGACTGATCTGAGTGCGTTTGAATTGGTCTTTGAAGTCTCCGGTGATTATACGGCGGTTTCATTTGAGTTTGATGCGGGTCTGACGGCTCTTACCGAGCGCGTTCTTCAGCAGTCCGGCAGCCCGGATTTATTCCGTGTGGCGGCAATGAAGATCGACGCGAGCGATGCGTGTCTGACGGGATTCCCGTTGACGGTCGGCAAGCTTCACTTGACGACGGCCGACGTGTGCGACGGCGTGATTGACGTTACGCCGACGACGATTCAGCTGACGACTCCGTGTGGCGGCGCACTTGACGTCGCGACCGGTTTGGTCGGCTGTGATCCGATCGAAGCTCTGGCGACCACCGTGACGGCCGGTGCCGTGACGATTGTCAACCAGGCTCCGACGATCACCTGCCCGGATGACATGACGGTCCATTGGAACGATCTGGTGGAAGCCGACGTTGTCGCTGACGACCCGGATCTGGCGCATGGATGTGAGACGTTGAGCTATACCGTGACCGACGGTCCCGGTTCGATCGACGCAAGCGGTCATTACACCTGGCAGACCGGTGGAGACGACGTGTGTGAACACCTCGTCACTATCGAAGTCGCCGACAAGTGTGGTGTGACGGCCGAGTGTCAGTTCAACATCTGCGTCCAGAACACCCCGCCGGAGATCACCAATCCGCAGGCCGAGGAAGATACTATCTTTGCCGTTTGGGGCATTACCCTTTCCGGCGATGTCGATGCCGACGATCCCGATGCCGGTCCGTCCACTTTGCTGTTCGAAACGGTCAGCTTTGACGGCCCGACGTTTTTCGGCGGCGGCTTTGATCTTGACGGCGCCACCGGCGTCTGGACCTGGGATATCGGCAATGAGCCGGAATATCTCGGTGATTTCACGCTGTGCGTGTCCGTGACCGACGGCGCCAATCTGTGCGATCCGTGCAGTCCGGAAAACGCCGACACGGCGTGTTACAAGATCCATGTCACCGGTTTTGCGATCACGATCGAGAAGGTGCACAACCAGCTTCAGGGCCGCAATACGGAAGTGTCGATCTTTATCGACTCGACCTATACCGGCCCGTACATCGCCGACATGATCGGTGGTTTCGACTTCGTAGTCGCCTATGATGCGTCTATTCTGTCCTTCCAGATGGCAGAGCCCGGTGACCTGATCGACGACGAGTTCGAATTCTTCACCTATCGCTTCGGTCCCGACGGAAACTGCGACGGCGGCTGTCCTTCCGGCATGCTGCGCGTCACGGGTATGCGGGAATCCAACGACGGCGTTCTCAATCCGCATCACGTCAGTGGTCCGGGTGAACTGGTTAAGTTGACCTTCATGGTTTCCAGCGATCTCACCTATGAATGCGAGTACGTACCCGTCAGGTTCTACTGGTATGATTGCGGTGACAACACCCTCGCCAGCGAAGACGGCAACTGGCTGTATCTCGGCCAGGAAGTCTATAGCTTCGAAGGCAAGCCGGTTTCGGATCCGGGTTATGCCGGCCCCGAAGCCAGTTGCTATGACACCGTTTTCACCGATACCGAAGAGATCAAGAACTACCCGCTGGGTGCGATCATCTTCCGCAACGGTGGTGTTGATATCATCTGCCTCGAAGATATCGACGATCGTGGCGATATCAACCTGAATGGTATCTCGTACGAAATCGCCGACGCGGTGGTCTTCACCAACTACTTCATCCAGGGTCTGGCCGCCTTTACGGTCAACCAGGATGGCCAGATGGTGGCGACCGACGTCAACGCCGATGGTTTGCCGCTCTCCGTGGCCGACCTGGTGTATTTGATTCGTGTCATCGTGGGCGACGCCCTGCCGTATGACAAGCTGGTCGGTCAGCCGACCGCCACCTTCAGCAACCTCGGCAACAAGGTTGCCCTTGAGTCTAACGCCAATATCGGCGCGGCCTACCTGGTCTTCGACGGCATCGTGTATCCGTCCCTGGCCACCGGCTCCAGCCATATGGAACTCAAGGTGGGTCATGCGGATGGTATCACCCGCGTGCTCGTTTACAGCACGGCCGCCGGTCAGTATCTGAGTTCCGGCGACATGCTCAACGTTGACGGCACGGGCGCTCTGATCAGCGTCGAAGCGGCCGACTACGATGGTCTTGATGCTCTCACCAAGATCACCGAACTGCCGACCGAGTTCACGCTCAGCCAGAACTACCCGAACCCGTTCAACCCGAGCACCGTGATCGAGTTCACTCTGCCGCAACAAAGCGACTACGCGCTGACCATCTTCAATGTCTCCGGTCAGAAAGTCGCCGAGTTCAACGGCAACGACGTGGGCAGAATCGTCAAGACCTGGGATGCCACCGGCATGGCCAGCGGTATGTATTTCTACCGCATCGAAGCCGATGGATTCTCAGCAACCAAGAAGATGATGTTGCTCAAGTAACGAGACCAGACTAAAGGCTCGATATATCCAAAAGCCCGCCACCAGGCGGGCTTTTGGTGTCTA
>CAZVNK010000267.1:0-4551 GCA_964628115.1 uncultured Ignavibacteriaceae bacterium
CGACGTTCATATATCGCGAGGAGGTCGACGCGATATTCAAGAAAATCACCGCGCAGGCGCCGGAGACCGATTTTGTCGCGGACGACGGCGTGCGTCACGAACTCTGGGTGGTAAGTGATTCGGCGAGCGTCGAGGCGATCACGGCGGCGTTCGCGGAAATTCCGGAGTTGTATATCGCCGACGGACATCATCGCAGTGCTTCGGCTTCGGAAGTCCGGAAGCGGAAACAGGAGAACAACCCCAATCATACCGGACGGGAGTTGTATAATTATTTCCTGCACGTCTGTTTTGCGGACAAGGAATTGAATATCCTGCCATATAACCGGGTCATCAAAGATCTGGGAGCGCTGAGTGCCGAGCAGTTTTTGCAAAAGGTCGGCGACAAATTCGAGGTGGGGCAGAATCAGGGTGACGTCAGTCCCGAGACCGCGCACAAATTCGGGATGTATCTCGGTCGGCAATGGTACGTATTGACCGCGAAGGCGGGGACGTTCGATGCCGGCAGTCCGACGCGCTCGATCGATGCGTCGATTCTGGGGGAAAACCTGATTGCGCCGATTCTGGGAATCGAAAATCCCAAGACCGACAAGCGTATCGATTTCGTCGGGGGAATTCGCGGTACCAAAGAGCTGGTGAAGCTGGTGGATTCAGGTGAATATACGCTTGCGTTTTCTTTATATCCGACGTCGATTCAGCAGTTGCTGAACGTGGCCGACGCCGGGGAGGTAATGCCGCCGAAGTCGACGTGGTTCGAGCCGAAACTTCGAAGCGGCATGGTGGTGAACTTATTAACCGATTAATAGACGAGGGTCAGAACGATGTTAATTCTTTTGTCTGATGCTTTCGATCCCGGTTTACCGGACAAGTTGAAAAAATACGGTGAGGTTACCGACGACAAGGGACGCGTGGCCGAAGCCGAAGTGGTATTGATTCGCTCCAAGACCAAAGTGACCAAAGAATATATCGATGGTGCACCGAATATGAAGCTCGTGATTCGCGGCGGAGTCGGTCTCGATAACGTCGACCGTGAATATGCCAAGCAGAAAGGGATTACGATTAACGACATTACCCTGGCTTGCGGCAATACTCCCTTGGTCTATCTGGAAATTCCTCCACTGGCCGGACCGCGCTCAACACGCCTCGATGCATGACGGCCAGTGGTTGAAAAAAGAATTGAAACGAACCGAGTTGTACAAAAAGACGCTGGGAATCATGGGCATGGGCCGGATCGGTTCGGAAGTCGCAAAGCGCGCCAAAGCGTTTGGCATGAAAGTGTTGGCGTACGATCCGTACGTGAAATCCAACGATCTGGCCGAGATGAAAACCGATTTGAAGGACATGTTGGGATTGTCGGATTACGTGTCGCTCAACATGCCGTTGACCGACGAGACCAAGGGGATTCTCAACAAGGATTCACTGTCTGCCTGTAAAAACGGTGCGTATATCATCAACACCGGTCGCGGCAAGTGCGTGATCGAGGAGGACATGGTCGAAGCGCTCACGTCGGGCAAACTGGCCGGATTCGCGACCGACGTCTGGTATTCCGATCCGCCGGAAAACTCACCGTTGATGTCGGCGCCGAACGTGCTGATGGCCCCGCATATCGGAGCCTCCACCAAGGAAAACCTGCTTCGTATCGGCGATATTATCGACGAGCTGATCGGGGAGTACGTTAAAAAGTAACGAATGATTCGATTACATGAAATGAGGTTATATCATTATGGGACGCGTATTCAATTTTAATCCGGGACCGTCGACGCTTCCGCTGGACGTGCTGAAAATCGTCCAGGAGGAACTGCTCGACTACCGCGGGACGGGGATGTCGATCATCGAGAGTTCCCACCGCTCGCCGGAATACGATGAGATCAACGAGTCGGCGATGGCGCTGGCCCGTGAGTTGTTCGGACTCGGCGACGATTATCACGTGTTGTTCATGACCGGCGGAGCATCGTCGCAGTTCGCTTTCATTCCGCTGAATTTCCTGAATGAGGGACAGGTCGGCGCGTATGTCGATACCGGGACCTGGTCATCCAAGGCGATCAAGGAAGCCAACATCATCGGGAAAGCCGAAGTGGTGGCATCGTCGAAAGACGGCGAGTACAAGTTCATCCCGAAAGCGAGTGAGATCAAAGCGCCGTCCAACGCGGCGTATCTGCATATCACGTCGAACAACACGATCAAGGGAACGCAGTTTCACGAGTGGCCGTCTGCCGGCAATGTCCCGCTGATGTGCGATATGTCGTCGGACATCGCATCGCGAGTGATCGATTTTAAGAAGTTTTCGATGATTTATGCCGGGGCGCAGAAAAACCTGGGTCCGTCGGGCGTAACGCTGGTGATGATCCGCGACGAGCTTCTGCAGAAGTGCAAGGATGGTCTTCCGACCATGTTCAGTTACAAAACGCATGCCGAGAAGAAGTCGCTGTACAACACGCCGCCGTCGCTGTGCGTGTATATCATGAAACTGGTATTCGAATGGATCAAGAATCAGGGCGGTCTCGCGGCGGTGGAAAAAGTCAACCGCGCCAAGAAGGACGCGATTTACAAGATGATCGATGACAATCCGGATTTCTACAAGGGCACGGTGCAACCGGAAAGCCGAAGCTGGATGAATATCACGCTTCGCCTGCCCAATGAGGATCTGGAGAAGAAGTTTATCGCCGACGCCAAGGCGGCCGGATTCGTGGGCCTGAAGGGGCATCGGTCGGTCGGTGGTGTGCGAGTGTCGCTGTACAACGCCCTGCCGCTGGAAGGCGCGCAGAAACTTGCTGAATTCATGACAGATTTCATGAAAAAGAACAAGTAGATATCAATTCTCTTATTGATACAAGCCGGGATGAGTCGTCATCCCGGCTTTTTTATGTCGCGAGATATTCTTCGAGCAGATAGTAATTCATTCGTCCTTCGAGATTGAACGTCGCGATGATATCATCGTCGAGGGTTAAATCAGGACGTAATTCGATAAAATCGAATGTGTCGAATTCACAATCGGGGCCGGTTTTGTTTTGCAGGCGGCGGATTAATTCATCGCAATCGATAGTCGTGCGGATCAGGCAGAAGATTTGGGGATGTTCACCGCGAAGCATCTCACGGGCATAGGCCAGCGGGATAATGTCATATTCTCCCGGTCTTAAATCGATTTCTTCATGTATTTCCTGCGCCAGTGCACTTTGGAATACATCGTATAGATTGTTATGAGTTTCGCTATAGTCGACACCGCCCGAGACCGACGCCCCATAACTTGATTCCAGCGAAGCAAGTTTGCCTGACCGACGAATGCGAAGAAGAATGGGGCGTGATTGGCTTTCAATCAAAACCATCCCGCAAACGCCGAGGCAGATTGCCAGCGGATTGTCGGTGATATCGTTTGACGGGGAGATGCGTTTATAATATTCCCGCAGAGTGTCGCCGAGTTCAGAAAACATGGCATGTTCAAAATCGAGCGCAAAACAACTTCCGGCGAATGCGCCGTAATCGACTGATTGAACCGTTATGGTCGGTTGGCGATCATGCGGTTTGAAATCGACGACTTTCATGGCGAGCGGGCCGTCGTACAGGCGGTCCTCGTCACGCAATTGTTTTTCCACTATGGCGGCGAAACTCCGTATGAGCGGGTCGGCGATTTGAAACGGTTGGTCAAGATAATCAACAACGATACTTGTAGAATCAATTGCCGAATCGCCAAAGAAGCGTGCGATATCAGTATAGAAAGATTTATGGTGTGCATCACGGCCGACCAGACGGTTTTGCGGATTGTCATAGTATCGTTTGACGAATTCCGTAAGTCGGTTCGGATCAAGCATTGGCATGGCACTCTGTCCGCGTTTTATATGACCGTGCGATCCAAGCGATCGATTTCCGCGCGAATTTTCTCGCCCTGCGATTCGCTTCCCGGTTTGCCGGCCAGTGCGAACATGGCTTTTTTATATGCTTCGACACCCGGCTGGATAAAGGGATTATGCCCGGCCAGATATCCCGACATCGCCACCGACCGTTCCATCATATAATAAAACTGCCCAATGTTAAAAGCATTGCGACGCGGGATTGTCAGTGTCATGTTCGGGACGCCGCCCCGGAAATGCGCATACGCGGGACCGTCGATGACCAGCGCGTTGACGTCGTTCATGGTTTTTCCGGCCTCGGCGAGATAATTCAGATTATCGAGATTGTCGGAATCTACGGGGATAGGGACGGTATGGTCGGATTCTTTCAGTTTCAGGAATGTCTCGATAAGGTTACGTTCGCCGTCCTGCACCATCTGGCCGTTGGCGTGCAATTTTTCGGAGTACATCGAGGGGGAGACCCACATGCCGAAACCGTGATGTCCCTCGCTTTCAGGGAATAACTGCTCCATCCAGCGCGTGAGTTGATAGATTGCCGACGAATTGGTTGCGACCACCTCGATTTTTTTGCCTTTTTCATGCGCCAGATGACGCACCGCCGCGTGCACCAAAGCGGGATTTGTCCAGAAATCATCGTGATCGGTGCGTTCTTTCATGTGCTGGAATCCGGGGACGACTTCATAGATTTTTATCCCGGCTATCGCCCGCG
>CAZVNK010000268.1:0-4549 GCA_964628115.1 uncultured Ignavibacteriaceae bacterium
ATCGCTATATTTCCGATTTCGATCGGGAGGATATGCAGTACGACGATCAGGCTCTTGTCCGAAACGTGTACGTTCTCAAAGCCAAAATCCACGCGCAACTCCGGCAGTACGACTTGGCGCTGGAGGATTACGATAAATACGAGAAGGCGGCTCGCATAGTGCAGGATGATGATCATTTGATGTACGCGTTTTATCATCCGCAGATTCTGGCGGAAAGCGGGGATATCGCGGGGGCGGAAGCCTTACTCGGAAAATTCGCCGCCGATACCGCGAATTCCACGGCGTGCCTCAACGATTATTACTACGTGAAGGGAGTGATCGCGATGGCGCGCGGCGAAGCCGGCGCGGCGGTCGACCATTTCCTGAAGGCGCAAAGCGCGGAAAAGAATTTCCACACCGGGTATATGCTGGGACGCGCTTATCTGGAAGCCGGGCAGTTGGGCAAGGCGGTGCAGACGCTCGAATACCATCGCGGGATTCATCTGGTGTGGTCGGTGTTCAAGACGATCTGGGATGTGAAACTGCACTATTATCTCGCGCAGGCGTACGAACAATCGCACTGGAACGACAAGGCCGCCAAAGAGTACGAGACATTTATCGAAATCTGGCAGAATGCCGATCCCGATTGTCCCGAGCTGGATGATGCCCGCGAACGATTGGCCCGCCTGCAGTCATAAGACATTCTGTTTGCGTCTTGCCGTCTTACGGCATTAATTGCGGTATGGATTTCCATGCTGGTTTGAATTTCAGCCGCTTTACGATTAAAAACACCACCGGGACGATAATCAGTGTCAGTATCGTCGATGACACCATCCCGCCCACCATCGGGGCGGTAATGTGTTGCATTATTTCTGGAAATAAAAAAAGGCCCCGCCGATTGACAGGGCCATGTATGGCAATAAGATGCTTTCGATTTTATTCGGTCGCCCACGGACTGGCGACTTCATCCTGCGGAAGCAGATCGTAACCGATAATCAGACTCTCGTTGACAAAAGCGGCATAATCGGTAATCAGGCCGGTGCCGTTGGAATAATCCGGGCCAAAAACTTCATCGAACGCCCATTCCGAGTCATACTCGGTATCATCGGCCGGAGTAAACTGGCGATATTTCAGAGCGAATTCGGTGTCCTTGTTGCCGCCGCCGATAATGCAACCCAGCAGGTCGCTATCGGGAATACCGTCGGAATACCAGCTCATCTGGTATGCGAAATCCCCGGTGGCTTCGGAGGTCATATTAAACGACGTCGTGAAAGTCTCGGCGCCTTCATCGTGGGTGCAGTACATAAATCCCTTGAAAATGAATGTGGAATCGCTCGGATCAAGAGAAGCATAGGTTATTGATGATTCGGTGTCGTCCTCAATACCACTCATGTTGGCTTGGAATACCAACATGGTTTGCTCGGTTTCGGAAAGCTTAACGCCTATTTGTAATGCGGCTTCCGCCATTTCCTCAATTGAGATTTCCACCAGGTAATCGAGATCGCACGAAGTTCCGAAAATACCCTGGCATTCCGTTGGGATGACTGTTGCCGTCGTCAGAGCGGATACGACAAAGGTTCCGGTCCTGGTGATTTCCTGACCATCAACCGTATCGGTATGAGTATTGGTGAATGTTCCGGGGATCAAATCACCGTCTTCATCGACCAGAATTGTCCCGTCAATGATCTCCATAAACATCTCGAAAAACTCGATATTGCGATACAGTGTCTGCGGGTCGTCGTCGCCGAAAACCTTTCCCAGCAATGCATATTCACCCTCGGTCCAGATTTCGAATGAATCCGGGGCGGATTTGGATACCTGAGTGCTGTACACCGGCGGAGCCACGTCACGGATGATGTCGGCGATATTGATCAAACTGAGCGCCGTGGTGTCGGCTCCGCCGCTGGTGGCGGGATTGTCGTCGTCACTGCAACCGACGAATGCCAGCATCAGTGCGAACGAGGCCATGAGCATAAACGTGAATAGCTTCGAGGACATAATAGTTCCCCCATCATTGATGTTGAGTTGGGTTTTTATCGAGTTATCGGAGCTTTTATATCGCGTATTTATCACCGGGAAACTAAAAGCGGGATTCGACTGATTTCTTCGATACAATTGCGTATTTATTGAACAGCACCGAAAACCCCTGTCTTTTCAGTGTTATTTTGCGATTCCGGTTGACCTTTGGACTAAAAAATCGTTTCAATTACGATCAAACCGCAGGCCGTTACGGCGTCTCGACCGGAACGAAAATGAGTGAGGAAGGTATGTCGAAATCCCCGCGAATGATAATGACCCTGCTGATCGGATTCGTGATTTTTATCGGCCTGCCCGTTCTGGCGTGGGGGATCGGCGACCGGTCCGAATTCTGCGATCATCCGGCGCGCATGGCGTATATTGTCCTGACCGTTGTCATGCAGTCTGTCGTGGTGACTGTCATGCCGAATGCCGGACGCGATCGCCGGAAAGGGGAGACCACCGTCGGCCGTCAGAAGTTGGCGCTTCTGCTTCTGCAAATTCTCTCGCTGGCGGTTGTCATCATCGCACCGTACGGCGACCGTCGCGGTTTCGGAATTTTCACCGATGCGGGATTTCTTCGTTATTTCGGTCTGGCGATGTATGTCATGGGCTTTGCCTTGATGCACCGGGCGGAATCGCATCTTGACCGGCAGTTCAGTGTGCAGGTAACCGTGCAGAAAGAACACCGGCTGATCACCGACGGCCCCTATCGGCTGGTGCGCCATCCGCGCTATCTGGGCATTATCGTCTTCTCCGCAGGCATCGCTCTGATCTTTCGCTCATGGTTGGGATTGGTGATTGTCGGTGGTCTGATATTGGTGCTGATCTGGCGCATTCACGATGAAGAGCTTCTCCTGCGCGAGACCTTCAAAGCGGACTGGGATGAGTATTGCCGCAGATCCCGCCGCCTGATCCCGTTCGTGTACTGACTTCAAGTAACGAATAGTGTCTGATAGATTCCCGTTTCTCAATCTCGATATCTTTCTTGCCAAACCGTGGATTTTCGAGTATCTTTATGATGATCGTTTTTCGAATATAAATATCTTGCGCAATCATTGGAATCAATAACGCTAACGCCGGATGTATGAGTATGCTTTATCTGCAAAGATCACAAATCAAAAGCATGGGGGTTATAATCGACAGTATTATCATATTGATCGGTTTGGCATTGTTCGTCTTTCCGATTGCCGGGAACGCCGGTGATATGTCTGGCAATATGGCAATCGTTGAGATGGATACGTCGCACATTGAAAGCCTCATCCGACTCGATGACATTAATAACATGCCGGATGGTAAGGGTGATTACACGTTTGAGCCGTCGTTCATCGCCTTTCAACGAACCAAAGACTTTAGTTGTGTGACCGAAACCGGATGCACGGATTGTCCGAATGCCGACAACATGTATTTTATGCCTCTGGGATATGCGGTGACATTTCCCAAAATTCCAGTTTCATTTGATGGTTTTGGCTTTCAAGGTTCAATCGGTATATCCGGTTGGATCGGAACCTTTGATCTGATCGATGTCACCGCCACGCTGGACGGGTATGTATTTAATGAAAAAGTCAGTTATACTTTGACCTTATCCGGCCTGACCGAATATCGCCCCGATCCGGCCCTTTTCGACGATCCGGTTCCATTTGAGTGCACGTATGTAGTCGAAGACGCGGAATGGTTAAAAGGAACTGCTGTCGGGGAATTCGAATCCGGCTTCCGGGTTGATACCCCGCCGGAAAATTGTGTGGCTTTAATCTACCGGGATGTGACGACCGGAACTGCGACAGTGAACATGACCGGCAGTGCTCCCGTGCCGCCGGTAATAAATGCGGTAATCGATGCCGGCACCGGGCAAGATATCTATGTGATGTGGTCTCATCCCAACCCCGGGGATGTCGGCGAGTACCAGGCGTATATTGTCAATGATGAACAAACCTACTCCGCAGAAAGTCCGCTTATCTCTGAGAATGGTTCAAGTGAATATTCGCACGTTTTTGGCGGGTTGAATGAGCACGAAAACTATACCATTCGCGTTCGGGCGCATAATCTTGAGGGATGGAGTGCGTATAGTGAACCGAAATCCATCAAACCGACGGTTCCGGTTTTTCTGGTTCATGGTCTTTCTGACAATGCCTCCTCTTGGGGAAAATACCTGGAATGGTTTGCAAAAAAAGGATATAATCATGTTTATGCGGTCAGTACCCTGGCTCCCTGTGGTACGGAACATGAAAAATACTATGAAGGAAACGCCTCATATTTGGCGGATTATATCGAAACCAAGCTTGATTTTCTTAAAGAAAAAACCGGAATGGACATCGAGAAGGTCGATCTCATCGGGCACAGTATGGGGGGACTGATATCACGGAGATATATTTCTCCAAACTCACAGGGATTGTGGCCGCAACGTAAGGTGCGCTACCTGATCATGCTTGGCACTCCCAATATGGGTTCACGGCTTTCCGATGTTCCCGGCGCGGCTAGAATTCAATGCCCAACCGGACCGGCGGTGGCGGAACTAAGTCGGAAGAACATGATTGAGTTTAATGAAGCTGCCTGG
>CAZVNK010000269.1:0-4537 GCA_964628115.1 uncultured Ignavibacteriaceae bacterium
CCAACAGAGAGTCGAACTCCCGGCGATGCGTACCCCAGTCCGGAAACGTCAACGTAATTTTTCCCTCGTTGACCAAGCCTTTCAACGCTCGAATAATAAAACCGTTATTGTAAACCCGTTCATGCGGGCGCGGGACCAGTATGTGTACCGGTTTGATTCGGTTGAAATCCCTGTTTCCCCGTTCGACGTCATACAAATCGAACACGGCGTCTTCGGCGCCCCAGTAGATCACCTCGGCAATCATCGACGGTGCAATCAGACGCGCCTGTTGCTCGAGATATTGCGAATCGACGATCACCAGTGACGATTTCTCCAACGCGGTTCCGACGCGCATGCGATGATACGTCGACTTTTTCGCCGAGATCAACACGTCCGAACCCAGACAGTGCAACAGCACCGGAATCCGATCGACCGCGCCGGTCATCGCCGTGGTATAACCGTACCCCGAGGCCGAATGCGCGTCGATAATGTCCGGCGCTTCACGCTCGATCAGGTGACGGATTTTTCTGGCCGCCAACAGGTAATTCAATCCCCGAATACCCGTCAGCAGATGCAGGTGGACGTCGATCGCCGGCCCGTTTTCCAGAGAAGCGAACAGCACGTTCACCCCGCGTCGTTTCAGTTCCGTCTGATAACGAACGGCATGTAATGACTGTCCGTCGGCAAGGAGCAAAACTTTCATTGTGACCTCAGCGAGTATAGCAGTTTGCCCAATCGCGACAACCAGGTATACGATGAGTACTCGGTTGCCTGTCCGCCCCAACGCCTTTTAAAATCAATCAGTGAATCCGCACCCGGCGGCGACCACCCGAGATTGACCTCGGTGATACCGCGTTCGCGCGCGACCGACAAAACGTAATCCATCATCAGGTAATTGGCCCGAATCCGGCTGAACCGTTTATCTGAAAAACTCTGCCAGTTTAGAATTTGTCCCCGTTCGACAAAACTGATCCGGGAGGCGATCATCCGGCCTTCATATTGCACCACCACCCAGAAAATCCGTCGATCACGATGCGCCAGATGGAGCAGTCTCTCGAACAATTCCCGGGGATATCGCGGTGACAAATCGTGGCGACGCTCGGTGCGGACCACCAGATCGTAAAAATCATCCAATCGACCGGCATCCGTAAACGTCTCGACTTTCCCGCCACCGCGCCGGGCACTGCGAAGATGCTCGCGTACTTTCGGATGCGCCGGTTCATGGCCGTCACCCGTCAGCCTGATGACCTGCGTCTTGATCGGACTGCGGCGCATAAGACGATCATCCAAGGCAACGACGGGATGATGAATGTCGGCGCGAATAACGCCATGCGATTTCAGGTAATCGATTACGTGATCGATAAAAGCCCCCTGCATCGACTCGTTCGTGTCCTCGGCGTAAAACGGCCCGCCGTACAATCCGTCGGCCATCGATTCGAACCGCCGGACCGGCCATCGTCCCAAAACGATTCCCGCCATCCCGGCAAGTAACCGTCCGTTGGTATCATCTATAAAAAAAAGCGGGCAGGCGCCCCAAGCCTCCCAAATTGACACGAATTGAGGATTTGAAAATAGAGAATCGCGCGACAATACTCGCCACTGCTCGGCGGGAATATCCGCCGCTGAACATACGGTAAACGCCATTATTCTCTGACAAGCAAAAGCTTTCCGCGACCGACCGAGCCGTTCTCGTCGGTCAGATGATACAAATACACTCCCGAAGCACAATCCTGCGCTTGCCGGTTTTTTCCATCCCATCCCTCGTTGACGTCGACCGTCCGTACCAGCTCCCCGTTGACCGTATAAATTCGGACATCGGCTCTGCCGTCATAGTTGAAGAACACCGTCCCGGAGCCGGAACCGACGACAAACGGATTCGGAAAGGCGATGACCTCCTCGATGTCGGTAGTCGGGATTCCGATATCGGATTTTCGTATGGAAATCCCCGACGGCGTTCCCGCCCACACGTCGCCACTGCGCCGATCGATCATCAGCGCCGTGATATGATCATCGGTCAATCCCGAATTGAGGCCGGTGAAGATTTCGTACTCCCCGGTAGTGACATTACGACGCGCCAAACCGTTGCGCGCACCGATCCAGGCGTTGTTCCGCCGGTCGAACGCCAGCTCGGTAACTTCCGGCCCGAATCCCAAAGGCAGTTCGATCACGTCGAAATTATCCACACCGAAATCATAACGCAATAGACCGAATTGCGTCCCCACCCAGAACACGCCGTCATTGTCATACTTCACCACGTTGATGACGTTGGAATTCAACCGGCTGTTCTCCTCGCGAAAATTCACCACCGAATCATCGGACTTGTTAAACGGATCCGGGCCGAAATAATAATAATACACGCCGTTGTTCGACGTCCCCAGCACGAAATAGTCGTCCCATGCATCGATGGTAATGGCGCGATCCGACGTGATATCGTCGTTCAAACCGAAGGATTGCGACTGCAGGGTAGTGAGATCAAGCACCGTCACCGGATTTCCGTCGACCGCCAGGTAATTGGCCGCAAACAAATAATCGCCGTCGAAGTTGAAATTCAACACCACCACGTACGCCGGCGCACCGATCACTCCCCGCAGGGAGGAATTGTTTTCGTCGAAATTGATCGCGCCCTCGTCGGTGAAATGATACAACCCGTTGCCCCAGACTCCCATCCAGAGTTCGTCATTGTCGTCGAACAGCATGGTCGTAACCCAATCCCGGGTGTTGACATCGAACGTCGTCCAGATACCGTCGTCGTACATCGCCGCACCGTCAAAATTGAACGCGCCGCCGATGCGACCGTCCGACGATGACGCCAGCGATGTGACGTAATTTCCCGGCAGTCCGAAATCCTCGATCTTTTCATACGTGCCGTCGCTACCGGCATAGACGCCACCGTCGGCCAGACCCAGCCAAAGCGCCCCGTCGATAATACGTCCGGTGCTGAAATCCGATGACGGTATTCCGGTCGTGTTGACTGCCGTCAGCGCGCCGTCTGAATGGATATACACACCTGACGAGGTGAAGAGAAACAGACTGTCTCCTTCGCCGTACATATCAGCCACCCCGGCGTTACCGGGAACGGCCAAATCGAAAAACGAGGTATCGGCACCATCAACACGCAATTGACACGCCCCCCCCGTCGTTCCGATAGTAATCGTGTCGTGATAAAGACAAAGTGCGTTGATATCGTCGTCGACCAGCGACGGAAACAGCGTCCTGTCAAACACCGTCCAGTTGATAAACGATTTCAACAGGCGGGGATCGCTCTTGTCGGCGGTCGCCAGACCGGCCGAGGTGGCCAGCCAGATCGAATCACCGACGACCAGCACGTCGCGCACCACCGGCTCCGACGACAACGATCCATAGCGATAATAAAAATCCTCGATCTGTCCGCCGTCGTTCACTTTCGAGAATAATGCCAAACCGATCGAAGTTCCCACCCAGAGCGAATCGCCGTCATCAGCCAGGCAATACAACGGCAGAAGTTTGTCGTCCTGATCGAAAAACAGGTATTGCGTACACTCTCCGCCGTCGTATCGAATCAGTCGGCCGTTGCCCGCGATCCAGATGACACCGTCCCGATCCTGAAGAATATCCCGCAGGTCATTGGAACCCAGTCCGTCGACATTGGTGGTCTTGAGTACGCCGCCGGAAATCGGATCGATGCGAAGCCATCCCCCGGACGTCACCACCTGAATACTATCGTTGAAATGGTCCAGATGCCGGATTGCCCCCGCCGACGTGATCGTTGTCCAGTCATCGAGATTCGCCGCCGGCGACGGGCTGACAAAGACCGTCAAAGCCGCGCAAATCCAGAACAGGCGAATCAGCGTAATTTTCTCCATACCCACCATGCCGATAATATAGATAATACCGCCAGCGTTAGCAACCAGCAGAATTTTCCCACGATCGGGCCGACCGACGTGAACGTCGAAAACTCATCCTTGGGTTTTACCGCCCCGATCAGCACTCGCCGTTCGTAAAGCTCCCCGATCGCCGTCTGTCTGCCGTACGGATCGATCACCGCCGATATCCCGCTGTTGGCGCATCGCGCCAGCCAGACCCGGTTTTCCACCGCGCGAAACACCGCCAGCCGCATGTGCTGATACGGCCCCGACGAGCGACCGAACCAGGTATCGTTGGTGATGGTGACGATAAAATCCGCCCCGGTGTGCAATGCCTCACGGACGAATTCAGGAAATGCCACTTCAAAACAGATCGCGACGGCGTATTCGACTTCACCGACACGGAAAATCGTGATTGAATCGCCCGGATAAAAATCCGACCACCACTGCACTTTGCGCGTCCGGATGGCGGCTAAATATTTCCCCAGAAAATCCCGCGTCAGATACGGGAAAACATCGTGATACGGCGTATGTTCCGAAAACGGCACCAATTTGATTTTGTGATAATACTGCTCGATGCTACCGTTCGGCGAAAATTGAAAGGCCGAATTGAACGACCGTTCCCTCTTATCGATGTATTCCACGTCAAGCCCGCCGATCAAATGCGGAGTCTTCGTCTTGAGTACGGTTTCGCGCAACAAGTATTGATACTTCAT
>CAZVNK010000270.1:0-4520 GCA_964628115.1 uncultured Ignavibacteriaceae bacterium
ATTCATAAATCTTGTTGACTTGGCCGTCCATTTTCATTAAGATTCAAACACGTATTATTATTTTTGTAATTCTTGTAACCTGATGAACGGTAGGGTGTTATATGTTAGGGGTCAATGAGGATCGGTTTACTATCGGCAAGGAAGTCTATTACCCGTTTTCCGTTGAACTACATTATTTCCGCGTTGACAAACGGTATTGGTCTATCTGTTTTGAACGAATTAAAAAGGCAGGTTTCCGGATCCTGTCAACGGCGGTCCCCTGGAATCTTCATCAGGACCAACGTAAGGATATTGATTTTACCGGATATGTCGACCCCAGAAAAGACTTGATTGTTTTTCTGGAGCTGGCTCGCGAATTCGGTTTCAAGGTCATTTTGCGGCCGGGACCGTATATTTCCGGGCAATGGCCCAATGGTGGTTTGCCGCGTTTTCTCTTTTCGGATTTAAAGCTGTTCGCTCGCGATTCCAAAGGACAGGAATTGCAGTTGCCGGATAATGCCGGAGTGGCGGGCGGATATCTTCCCAGTTATCTGCATCCTCATTACCAGCATTTTCTGTTGAACTATTTTAAGACCTTTATCGAAGCGACCAAGAATTATGTTCATCCGCGCGGCCCGATATTTCTGGTGGAGCTTGATTTCGAAACGTCGTTCGGGCGTTTTCTGAATCCCGCGTCGGCCGATTACAATCCCGACGTGTTGGCGCGTTTCTATCCTGAGTTTCTGATGAGTCGATACGATGATATCGGCAAGCTCAATCAGATGTATCGCACCAAGCACAAGGAGTTCGGGGAAATCGAACCGCCCCGCGAGTTCGGCGGACTGGACATGAAGGAATTGCCGAAGGCTCTGGATTGGATGCGGTTTCGTGAATGGATGTTGCAGGGGTATCTTTCCACGCTGGAGGAGGTATTCAAATCCTACACGGTCGAACCGTTGTTTTTCCGTTCGCTGTATTTTCGTCCGGGCGATCTTCTGCCGGCGTTTTCGCTGGTACCTCGTGATCGTGAAACCATGCTGGGGACGAATGTCTTTCCCGAGGGATCGTATTTCGATCTGGCGCAGAAGGGACGTTTTCTGACCGGCGAATACAAATTCGCGTGGGCATCGTCGTTTACGTCGGGCGCCGAGGCGACCGAGCGGGAGTTGAAAGCGGGAGTTTCCGACTATCCCGACAACCTGAGGCGATTTTACCTGACGGCCGGTCTTGCCGGCGGTTTCAAGGGATTCAATCATTACATGTTTGTCAATCGGGATCACTGGCGCGGTGCGCCACTGGACGTCGACGGGACTATCGATGACGGTTACACGGTGGTACGTGATTTCAACGCGGCCATTCTTGAAATGAAGGTGTATGAGATGGAGCGCGTTCCCAAGGTGTGTCTGGTCGGCAATCGTCAGTATCAGTGGATGCGGTATATGACCGATTCCAAGCAGTTCGGGTACATCGACCGCCTGATGACGGATTCCTCCGCCGGTTTCGCCCGTGATCTTTTACGTCTCAAACTCGATTATGACATCCGCGAGACATTCGATCTCGAGGAATTGAAAAAATACAATCTGGTCTTTTTGCCGACGGCGGAATTCATGTCGGAGGCGATGCAGGAAGCTATCGTGGAACTGCTGAAACTCGGCACCAACGTGGTGCTGTGCGGTCTGATGCCGAAATACGATGAGAATTTCAAGGACTGCCCGGTTCTCAGCCGTTTGATGCGGATTAAAACTTCGCTGGGGAACAATATCGATTTGGTGAAGAATAAAACCAATCAATTCCCGGCGTATTTGTACGGGCACGTACTTTCCACCGATACCAAACTCAAAAAAATGGCCTGGGTAAGCAAGAAAACCGTGGGCGTAGCCTCGTCGCGATACAAAGGCACGCTGTACTTTTTCAGTTTTGATATCGGCTCCAACGGGGATCATAACAAATTGACTTTTTTGGAGTCGGTGCTTGCCGATTCCGCCATTGCGTCATATATCTCTTGCTCCGATCCGTCGGTCGACGTTGTCGTGCACAAGGCCAACAAGCGGGCGGTGATGTACATGGTCGCTCCTCCGCCGGGTGAGTTGTCGTCGATGGCCGACACTTCCACTCGTGAGGTGGTGGTGCGGATCGATCTTCGCAAGGTGGGAATCGCCTCGGCCAAGGTCAAGATGACCGACTTGATGGCGGGTGGTGAGGAGGTACAGGCGGTTACGCTGGCGTCCGATAATCTGCGTCGGGGCATTACGATTAATGTCGATTTTCCCGACGGTAGAATTTTCCTGTTTGAGAAAAAATAATCCTGATTCGTAAAAACATGTTTCGGGGGGGATTGTGCGTTCGATAGTACCCATTTCGGCGTTTATTGTTATCGTCATTTTCAGCCTCACGTGCGGCGGTTTGCACGTGGAAACTCAATACGACACAGGCATGGTGGCGAGTTCGTCACCGATAGCATCCGAAATCGGGTGTCAGGTTCTTAAAGACGGCGGCAACGCATTCGATGCGGCCATCGCGGTCGGTTTCGCACTGGCGGTATGCCACCCGCAGGCGGGCAATATCGGCGGCGGTGGTTTTGCCTTGATGTATACTGCCGATGACGGCACCGTCACCGCGTTGGATTTCCGTGAAACGGCTCCGGGAGATGCGTCTGCCGATATGTATCTCGATGCCGACGGCAAAGTCATCAAGGACGCGTCGCTACTGGGCGCCCGTGCGGCGGGAGTTCCCGGAACGGTGGCGGGTCTGTACGAACTCTGGCGGCAACACGGAACACGAGACTGGTATGATTTGCTTAAACCGGCCATCAACCTTGCCGACACCGGCCTTATTATCAGCGATCATTTGGCGGAGATGCTGAATGCCTATAAAAAAGATCTGGCTGTTTTTTCCGAAACCAGGGCGGTTTTCCTTCCCGACGGAACCCCTCCCAATGCCGGAGCCAGACTGCTTCAGTCCGATCTGGCGCTGACTCTGGAACGTATCGGTCTGGACAGTATCGACGGATTCTATAGCGGTCATACCTCGGATTTGATCGTGATGGCCATGAAGACACACGGGGGATCGATTACGCATGATGACCTGTTACAATACGCGCCGGTTTGGCGTCAACCGATAACGTTTACGTTCGATTCGTTCACGGTCTATTCCATGCCGCCACCGTCATCGGGGGGGGTGATGATCGGTGAAATCCTCAAACTGCTTGAGCCGTACGATTTTTATTCCTATGCTCCCGATAATCCCGAATATATGCACCTGTTCGTCGAGGCCTGTCGGCTTGCCTATGCCGATCGCGCCGTGCACCTGGGCGATCCCGCTTTTGTCGATAATCCGATCGCCATGCTGTTGGATTCAACGTATATCGACTCGCGTCGCAAGTTGATCGACCGTGATCGCGCGGGCGTCTCGTCCGAAATCGGCTCCGGTTTGCCGAATCGCTATTACGAATCGGAATCCACCACGCATTTTTGTGTTGCCGACAGCGCCGGAAACGTTATCAGCCTGACTTACACGATCAATACCGCTTTCGGCTCCAAACTGGTGGTCGACGGCGGAGGATTTTTACTCAACAATGAGATGGACGACTTTGCCGTCAAACCCGGTGTCGCCAATGCCTATGGTCTGACCGGCGGAACCGCCAACGCCATTGCTCCCGGAAAGCGCATGCTTTCGTCGATGAGTCCCACCATTGTCATGAAAAACGACCACCCCGTGCTGGCGCTTGGTTCGCCGGGAGGATCGAAAATAATCACCACCGTAGCGCAGGCGATCATTAATTTCTCCCGTTTCGATCTCAGGATCGGAGAAATCGTCGCGCGTCCCCGGTTTCACCATCAATGGATGCCCGATACGCTGTATCTGGAACAGGGGGAATACGATATCAGTGTGATTCAGAATTTAATCGGCAGGGGACATTTGGTAAAAGAACGCGACAAGTATTCCGATTTACAGATGATTCGTATTACCGATGAACAACTGCTGGTGGGAGCGTCCGATCCCCGTGGCGGTGGAGCGGTTAAGGCGTATTAATCCGGAATCGGTTCCGAGGGCGGTTCCGATGATTTTTCCTGCATAGCTTCACGACATTGCCGACTGATCACCAGATAACCGTTGACCGCCGCCCCCATACCGAGTAATACCGTCAGAAAATAAATCAATATACCCAGATAGGGGATGTGGAACAGTAGGGTCAGGATAATCAGTCCGATAATAAACTCCACGCCGATCGGGAACGACTTCGGTCGGAAAATTCTGAAAATACCCCGTCCCAGGGCAATGGCCACGTAGACCTTTCCGACATAAAACAGGATTACGCCCAGGCAGATCATAACCACGCCGATCGGTATGCCAATAATCAAGATCATCGCGATCAACGCCCCGACCGTACACACCGCCAGTGTCACAAACCCGACCGCGAAGGTCATCCCCGGCCGAGTTGCAATCTGCCTAACCGATTCGCGGATATGCGTTTTCACGACAAAGATCAATATGAAACCGGTCGTGAGCGTCAGTAGAAACAGCATGAAGTCAAACAGGTA
>CAZVNK010000271.1:0-4518 GCA_964628115.1 uncultured Ignavibacteriaceae bacterium
GATGAACTGCACGGCGACAACGTGCTGGCGGCATCGGAAACGGTGCTGGGCAACGGGATCGACACCTCGCTGACCGATATCGTCTATGTTTGTCCCGAGACATTCAACGCCAAACACACCCGCGAAATCGCCGAAGAGCTGGAGACGTTCAACCGTCGCCTGCGCGAGGCCGGTCGCCGCTATTTGCTGATCGGGTTCGGGCGCTGGGGCAGTTCCGATCCCTGGCTGGGAATTCCGGTCAATTGGGGCCAGATATCGGGAGCCGGGATGATAGTCGAGGCGACGCTTCCGGACATGGACGTTGACCTGAGTCAGGGGGCGCATTTCTTCCACAATATCACCAGCTTTCAAATCTGTTATTTTTGCGTCCGGCATTCCGGGCCATACCGTATCAACTGGGAGTGGTTGAAACGCCAGAACGAGGTTGCCAGAAGCCGCTTTGTCAGTTATGTTATACTGGACAAGCCGCTGACGGCAAAGGTCGACGGTCGCGGTGGACGAGGAGTGATATTAACATGACGAACGAGAACGGTAAGAAAAAATCGATAGACAAACTACTTGAGTCGCTTCAGGAACGCGCCAAGGAATTGAACTGCCTGTACCAGGTGGAGGAGATATTAAACGAGCCGGATGAATCGCTGGACATCATCTGTCCGAGAATCGTTCGGGCCATTCCTCCCGGATGGCAGTACCCGCATGTCTGCCAGGCCAAAATATCTCTGGAAAACAAAACGTACCATACGCCGAATTTCATGGAAACGCCGTGGGTGCAAAGCGCCGACATTTTAGTGCAGGACATGGTCATCGGCACGATCAGCGTGTACTATTCGATCGAAATGCCGCATGCCGACGACGGGCCGTTTCTGAAAGAGGAATCCAAGCTGATCAAAACCATCGCCGAACGGTTGGGGCACTATATCATGCACCAGAAAATGCGGCTGGTGGTTCGTGACTGGGAATCCGCCCAGCAAGGCGCCACCGAGCACAAGCGCGGCGAATGGCAGGTCGTGCTGGAAATGCTCAAGCAAACCGATCGCAATTTATATGTCAGTCTTTCCCGCAAAATGCTCAATCATCTCTGCTGGAGCGGGGTCGAAGAGGCGGAAAAACTTCTGCGGGCGCTCGGTATGGACCAGAAAGTCACCGAAGAGGAACTGCTCGACGACTGGAACCGCCCCCATCAGCGGCGCGGTCGCAGTTTCTCGGCGGATATCAGCGCCGCCGCCTTTCGGATCGCGTCCGATCATCTCAGCGACGAGGAAATCCTGCGCCTGATTCAGAAATGGGTGCAGGAGGACAAGCTCAGCTTTCTGGTGCAGGTGGTCAACCGCAACCTGTCACTGTCGGAGGTGGCCGACGCCATCCGCCGGTATCATCACCTGGCGCCGGACGAGCCGGAAATCCCCTCACCGAGCAAGCGGGGAATCCGGGTGTCGCTGATTCGGCGTTTTCTTTCCGACGGTTTGCAATATATCAACGTCGCTAAAAATTACGTGGACGTGCGCGATTTTTACCATCTTCTGCAGAACGTCATTTTCAGCGCCGAAAGTCACGGCAAACTCGGCGGCAAGAGCGCCGGGTTGTACCTGGCCGCGCAGATTCTGAAACGCAAGGCCGAGGACGATGAACTGCTCGGCAATGTCAAAATTCCCAAAACCTGGCATATCAGCTCCGACGTGCTGTTGCATTTTATGCACTATAACGATCTCGACGAGGTGGTGGAGCAGAAGTACAAGGAAATCAATCAGGTTCGGTTGGAATATCCGCATATCGTCCAGACTTTCAAGAGCGCGCGTTTTCCCGCCGACATCGTCAAGGGGCTGTCGGTGGCGCTGGACGATTTCGGCGATTCCCCGCTGATCGTCCGTTCCTCCAGTCTGCTGGAGGATCGCATGGGCGCCGCGTTTTCCGGTAAGTACAAAAGCCTCTTTCTGGCCAATCAGGGAAGCAAACAGAAACGGCTGGACGCGCTGATGGATGCCATCGCGGAGGTGTACGCCTCAACGTTCAGTCCCGATCCCATCGAATACCGCGTCGAGCGCGGCCTGCTGGATTTCGGCGAGGAAATGGGGATCATGATACAGGAAGTCGTCGGTAAGCGGGTCGGCAAGTACTATCTGCCGGCTTTCGCCGGAGTGGCGTTCAGCAACAACGAATTTCGCTGGTCGCCGCGGATCAATCGCACTGACGGTCTGGTGCGCATGGTGCCGGGGTTGGGAACCCGCGCGGTCGACCGTCTCAGCGATGATTATCCGGTGCTGATGGCGCCGGGACAGCCGGGACTGCGGGTCAATGTCAGCCCGGACGAAATCGTCAGGTATTCGCCGAGGAAAATCGACGCGATCAATCTTGAAAACAACAGCTTCGAAACCATCGACTTGGTCGAGTTTCTCAAGGAGGCCGGCTACGAATATCCCGCCGCCAAGGAGATTCTCTCCATTTACAAGGACGGCAACATCATCCGTCCCTCAGGCATCGGAATCGATTTTGACGAGGATGATTTCGTGGCGACGTTCGAGGGATTGATTGCCAATACGCCCTTCATGAAGCAAATGGAGGCGATTCTCAAACATCTCGGCGAGACACTGGTAATGCCGGTCGATATCGAATTCGCGTCCGACGGGACCGATTTCTATATCTTACAATGTCGCCCGCAGAGTTATTCGGATTTGAGTATGCCGGCGCCGATTCCCAAGGACATTCCGCAGGATGATATCGTGTTCTCGGCCAACCGGTATATTTCCAACGGCAAGGTCCCGGATATCACGCATATCGTGTATGTCGATCCCATCAAGTACGGCGATATCACCGATCGGCAAACGCTGGTATCGGTGGGGCGGGCGGTCGGAAAACTGAACAAACTGCTACCCAAGCGGCAGTTTATCCTGATGGGGCCGGGTCGATGGGGGAGCCGGGGCGATATCAAACTGGGCGTTAACGTAACCTATTCCGATATCAACAACACCGCGGTACTCATCGAAATAGCCGTAAAAAAAGGCAATTACCTTCCGGATTTGTCATTCGGAACGCATTTCTTCCAGGATTTGGTTGAGGCGCACATTCGTTATCTGCCGTTGTATCCCGACGATGAGCATATCATCTTTAATGAAAGTTTTCTTAAAAACGCCCCTAATATTCTTTCCGACGTTCTCCCGGAAAACGCCGGTCTGGACGGTATTATCAAACTGATCGACGTGCCCAGAAGCGCGGGCGGTAAAGTCCTGAAAATTCTCATGAACGCCGATCTCGATGAGGCAGTCGCCATTCTCGGCCTTCCCTCCGCAGAAGAGGCCCGACCGATGCCGCTCAAGACCGACCGGATCGAGAAACAAAGCGAGAATTTCTGGCGCTGGCGATTGAAGATGGCGGAGCGTATCGCGTCGCAACTCGATCCCCACCGCTTCGGCGTGGCCGGATTCTATGTGTTCGGAAGTACCAAAAACGCCACCGCCGGCCCGGGTAGCGATATCGACGTGCTGGTGCATTTTCGCGGGGACAATCGGCAGTTGGCCGATCTGCAAACCTGGTTGGAGGGGTGGAGTCTCTGCCTTGACGAGATGAATTATCTGCGCACCGGATACCGTTCGCACGGCCTGCTCGATTTGCATATCATCACCGATCAGGATATCGCCAAGAAAACCAGCTACGCCGTCAAAATCGGCGCGGTCACCGATCCGGCGCGGTCGCTTCCGATGTCGCGAGATCCCAAATAAGATCAGTACAATTCGCGGGTGGCCCGATCAGGCCGGGCGGGGTCGAAATGCACCACGGCCAGCCGCCGACCGTCATGCGCCGCCGACAGACAAACCGTCCGCCCGATACGATCCTGCCACGAGCCGGTAATGCGCGGCGATTCGTGAACGTGCCCGTGCAGGGTAAGCAGGGGTTGCCGTTCGGCAATGAACTCCCGCACCGCGACACTGCCGACATAGACATCGGCGGGGGCGTAATCGACCACCACTTCATCGAGCGCGGCGCGATCCAGGTTGGTTTTGTACGGGGGAGTGTGAAATAAAAACACGGCGTTGGATAAATCGGTGTCCCCGGTCAATTCCGCCAGATCACGGGCGATGGTGGTGTATTTCTGTTCGTATGGCGTGACCGGAATCGAGCGAATACCCTCTTCCGGCGAGACGCATCCCGGATCGACATAGCGCGACACGTCGTAGCGCTCCCAGTCTTTCAATTGAAACGGTGTCGGCGGCACGAATGCATAGCCGTACACCGTATACCCGTGAAACTCCAGCGCCTTGTTGTGGCAGTACTCCCAGACACCCCGCGCGGCCGCCTCGAACACCGCGTTTTCCTCGAAACGACCGTCATCGTTTCCCAGAATCATAAAAATGCGGGGGTAATCGTCACCGAGGTTGTCCCGAATCCGTTGCAGGCCGGGCGCAAGAAACTGCTCAACGAAATCCCCGGTCGCAGACGAAACCCGCCTGATGCCGGACGGAAGCAAATCGCCGCCCATAAAAACCGCCGAGGGGCGCGTGTCCTCGATAATGCGAAACAGTTTAT
>CAZVNK010000272.1:0-4481 GCA_964628115.1 uncultured Ignavibacteriaceae bacterium
CTCAACGGTAACGGCAAGATACAGATGCAGTACGGCACGGTTGTCAAGGGTGATCTGGAAAACACCATTTCATGCAGTGGCACGCTCAGCCCGGTCACGACGGTGGACGTGGGGACCCAGGTCTCCGGAACCATTGACCGAGTCTTTGTGGATTATAATGATTTGGTGAAAAAAGGACAATTGCTGGCGGTACTCGACACGTTTCTGCTGAAGGCCTCTTTGTTGGATGCCGAGGCCGGAGTTGAAAAGGCCGAGGCCATGCTGGAACAAGCCCGGGCGGATTATGCCCGAGGCGAGCAGTTGCATGAGAAAAACATGATTTCCGATGCCGATTACCTTACGCTGGAGATTTCAGTGAAATCGCAAAACGCATCGTTGAAATCGGCCGAAGCCTCCCTGGCGCGGGCCAGGAGTAATCTCGACTACGCGTATGTTTATTCGCCCATCGACGGGACCGTCATCGAGAAAAATATCGAAGAGGGCCAGACGGTTGCCGCCAGTCTCTCGGCGCCGACACTGTTTCTGATCGCCGAGGATTTGTCGCACATGGAAATTCTGGCCGACGTCGACGAAAGCGATATCGGTGAAATCAAAGTCGATCAGGACACCCGGTTCGAAGTCCCTGCTTATTCCGACAAAACCTTCACCGGCAAGGTCATACAAATTCGTCTTCAGCCGGAGGACGTGTCCAATGTCGTGACCTATACCGTGGTGATCGACGCGGTGAACGAAGAAGGTTTGCTTCTGCCGGGCATGACCGCCACCGTGGATTTTATCACCGAGCAGAAAACCGACGTGCTTCTGGTTCCCAATGCCGCCCTGCGCATTCAGCCGACCGAGGATATGCTGGCGGCGGCACAGAAAAAACGTCAACAGGAACGCCCGCCGTTGGCTGATGCCGATTCAACTGCGACAAACTCACCTCGCGGGCCACGATCGGGCATGATGCCGGGAGCGGACGGCAAACGCCCCGAAAACATGAGTCTGGTCTGGTTTCTCGACAGCGATGGCAAGTTGTCGATGGAGCCGGTCATGACCGGCATGACCGACGGCAGTAACACCGAAATCGTCCGCACGCGTTCTCTGGGTGAAGGAATTCAGATCGTCACCGCCGTCACCGGTGGAACCGGTAGCACCAAAACAACCAACACAACCCAGGGGGGCCTGATGGGAGGTAGACCATCCGGCGGTCCGCCTGCCGGCCCTCCGGGGTTTTAATCGTACACACGCGAAAAACGCTTACTGAAAAGAGGCCGGAAATGCAAAAGATTATCGAACTACAGCAAATTACCAAGACCTACCGGATGGGTGAAATCTCGGTCCATGCCCTGCGCGGAGTGGAAATGGTCGTGCACAGCGGCGAATTCGTCGCCATTATGGGATCATCGGGATCGGGCAAATCCACGCTGATGAATCTGATCGGCTGTCTCGATGCACCGACGTCCGGACAATATATTCTCGACGGCAAACCGGTGAACGCCCTGACCAGGAATGATTACGCCGATATCCGCAATCAGAAAATCGGCTTTGTCTTTCAGGGTTTCAACCTGCTTCCGCGCACCTCCGCATTGGAGAATGTCGAACTGCCTCTGTTTTATGATCGCACCCGGCGCATTGCCGATCCGCATCAGGCGGCTATCGACGCGCTCAACCGGGTCGGTTTGGGCGACCGGCTGGATCATGAACCGAACCAGCTTTCCGGCGGCCAGCAACAGCGCGTGGCAATAGCCCGCGCGCTGGTCAACCGGCCCGCCATCGTGCTGGCCGATGAACCGACCGGAAATCTCGACAGCCACAGCTCGATCGACGTGCTGACCGTGTTTCAGGAATTGAACGAACAGGGGATCACGGTCATTCTGGTCACCCATGAACCTGAAATAGCCGTGTATGCCAAACGTGTGGTGGCAATGCGCGACGGTGTTATTGTCGATGATAATCCGGTCACGAACCGCCGCAATGCCGCGGATGATCTTGCGGATCTCCCGCACGACCACGATTACCTGACCGTCAAACAGGGGTAACGGACCATGATGCAATTCAAAAATATCGTCAAAGCGGCTTTCAAGAGCATTCTGAAAAATCGCATGCGAAGTCTGCTGACTTCACTGGGAATCATTATCGGCGTCAGCGCCGTAATCGTGATGGTGGCGGTGGGGCGGGGTTCCCAGGTACAAATCGAACAGAGTATCGACGCCCTCGGTACCAACCTGATCGTGGTCTTTCCCGGGAGTTCCAGTAGCGGTGGGGTACGCGGCGGCGCGGGGTCTTTTAACCGGTTCACGTTCGATGATGTCGAAAAGTTGAAAAAAGAAGCGATCCTGGTCAGCGGAGTTTCGGCCGTGATCCGTTCCGGCGGGCAGGTGATCGGCGGAGGAAACAATTGGAACACCGAGGTGTACGGCGTGTCAACCGACTATTTCGAAATCAGAAACTGGGAATTGGAATCGGGCGAAATCTTCACGGAGCGCGATATCTCGTCGCGTAAAAAAGTCGCCATTCTGGGTAAAACCGTCGCCGAGGAATTGTTCCCCGATCAGGATCCCATCGGTGAGAGAATCCGCATTCGCAATATTCCCTTCGATGTTATCGGTGTTCTGCAGGAAAAAGGGCAAAGCGGAATGGGGCAGGATCAGGACGATGTCATCCTGGCACCGTCGACCACCGTATACTATCGGCTCAAGGGCCGCCGGCAATCCGTTGACATGATCAATGCCAGCGCCCTGACCACCGACCTGATGGAAGACGCGCAGGAAGAAATGCGACAAATATTGCGCACCTCGCATCGTCTCGATGAGGGCGAGGATGATGATTTCACGATCAGAAATCAGGCCGAAATCACCGAGGCGGTCACTTCGACCTCGAAAACCATGACCATGCTTCTCGGTGCGATTGCGGCGGTGTCATTGATTGTCGGGGGAATCGGCATCATGAATATCATGCTGGTTTCGGTCACCGAACGCACCCGCGAAATCGGCATCCGGCTTTCGGTCGGCGCACGGGGCAGTGACGTGCTGACCCAGTTTCTGGCCGAGGCGATGGTACTCAGCCTGTCCGGCGGTATTATCGGGATACTGCTGTCGCTGGCCATCTCGTTTATCCTGAATCATATGACCGATTTTTATACCGTCATCAGTCCCGAGATCGTCTTCATCGCCTTTATGTTCTCCGGAATCGTGGGGATATTCTTCGGTTTTTATCCGGCCCGCAAGGCCGCCGCACTCAATCCCATCGACGCGCTTCGCTATGAATAAATGCCCCGAGGGTTTTTCATAGAAGCAGGGGAACGGCCGGGAAGGCTGTTCCCCTGTTGTATTTCATAAACAGATAATTGCCTACAGCCGATCAACTCAACTTTGGTCGGATCAGTCGGGACTCATGTCATGATTCAATACAGTAAATGCCGCCGGGCCGAAGGGGAATTCTGCCGTTTATATGCCGGCGGCATTCACTAGTAATCATATCGTATCCAATCGTATCCGTGAGGTTAATCGGTCGGTTTTTCGGGTTGGGCCTGAAGATGTCAATCAAATGTGGTAATGTCATTTTCAGGCCCATTAATTAAGAAGAGGGTATTGTCTTTATATGGGCAGTTGAAATCAAGGTGGCAATCTTACAGAAATATGGTCAAAATATGCGGAAAACGATCAATTACGTCGAATTACCTGATAAATGCCTAAAAGTGATAATTGCTTTTTGACAAGTGATTGCCTATAATCGTGTATTCCATTGGGATACCAGCGAAATTATGGATATTAACGCCCTTTACACCGATGCCTGTCAAGATGACAAAGTCGCCGAAAACCGGCTATTTACTCATCTTACTGTAAGCTTTCGGATGTTTCTTCAACAGAGAATAACGAACGACTCTGATGTCGAGGAGATTGTTCAGGACGCCCTGGTGACCATCGCCGATAAGTATCGCGAGATAGTCATCGAGAAAAGCTTCGCGGCGTGGGCCTATAAGGTGTTGAACAACAAGTTCCTGGACTATCTGAAGTCGAAACGGGTAAGGAAGAGCAAGCAGGGTCCGATGCCGGAAGGCGAGGTTGCCGCGGCAGACTGGGTGATCGATCCGGCACTGAAAGACGCGTTGTTGGATTGCCTGCGGAAGATCAACGGCGCCAATAGCAATCACGCGCGTATACTCAACCTGCATTACCAGGGGTTTTCCACCACCGAAATCTGCCGGCGATGCGGACTGACCCCGAATTACTTTTACGTTACGCTCTCCCGAGCCCGTGCGATGCTGGAAATCTGCCTCGAGAAGGGAGATCTCAAGTGATGAGCGGTTGCATCGACAAACGTCTCGGCAACAAGCTCTATGCGTATGAGCTGGGCATGCTCACCGATCAGGAGCGCGAGGAGTTTGAAATCCATTTGCTGGAATGCGCCTATTGCAATGCCCGCGCCCGAAAATTCCAACAGGCCGGTATGCTTTTGCGCAATGACCATGACGTTCGCGATACTGTCGGCGTCCTGAC
>CAZVNK010000273.1:0-4480 GCA_964628115.1 uncultured Ignavibacteriaceae bacterium
GACGGTTCCGGACACGCCCGCCACTTCGACATAATCATTGATGCTGAACTGGTCTTCGAAAATGATAAAAAAGCCGCTGATCACGTCACGCACCAAGTGCTGGGCGCCGAATCCGATCGCCAGACCGACAATCCCCGCCGCGGCGAGAATCGGCCCGATTTCGATGCCCACTTCACCGAGCATCATCACCAGCGCGACCGTCACAATGACGACGGTAAGCGTGTATTTCAACAATGACCCAAGCGTGTCGGCGCGCTTCTGCATCTCGCTGTCATCGGTTGACTTTTTCAGCGTACTGAAGATGCGAGAGGAGAGAACGCCGGCCAGTTTGAGTGCGATCAGCATGCCGATGATGATAATGACGATACGAATCCCGCTGGTTATCAACCATTGGCGGGTTATTTCCCACATTTGTGTAATGTCCAGATCAAACTCCCGAAATTACTTGCTACGAATTACAGCCATCCCTTGCGGCGGAAAAACCAGAACAAACCACCGCCGATACCAAGCGCGACGACCCAGAACAAAGGATAACCGTAACGCAGGCCGAGCTCCGGCAAATTGAACGGGCTGGCCGACGTGTCGAAATTCATGCCGTACACGCCCGCCAGAAAACCGAGCGGGATGAAAATCGTCGCGATAATGGTCAGTACTTTCATCACCTCGTTCATCTTGTTGCTGACGCTGGAAAGATAAATATCCAAAAGTCCCGAAACCATATCGCGAAAGGTTTCGGTGGTATCGATAACCTGTATCGTATGTTCATACAGATCGCGCAGGTACATCCCGGTATAATCATGGTACAAGGACGATTCCGAGCGCTCCATTCCCCCGACGACCTCACGCAGGGGCCAAACCGCCTTGCGCAGAAATATCAACTCCCGTTTCAAATCATGGATGGTTTCAAGGCTGGTGGGTTCCGGCCTGTCGATCAGCATATCCTCGAGTGATTCCACCTGTTCGCCGAGCATTTCCAGCACGGTGAAATAGTTGTCCACAATGCTGTCGATCAGGGCATAAGCCAGATAATCCGCACCGAGAAAACGCACACGCGGAATGGTCTTTTCGATCCGCTCCCGCACCGGAGCGAACACGTCGCCTTTCTTCTCCTGAAACGAAATCACGAAATTCGATCCGAACACCAGGCTGATCTGCTCCGCGGTCAATTCATCGTTTTCGGGACTGTGATAAATCATTTTCAGAACGACGAAAACGTACTTCTCGGTTTGCTCGACCTTCGGCCGCTGGCCGGTGTTGACGATATCCTCCATAATCAGCGGGTGCATATCGAAATGCTCGCCGATTTTGCGAACGACGTCCACGTCGTGAATACCGGTGACATCGATCCAGGTGATCGTGGGAGTGTCTTTGAACGGAAAGCATTCCTCAGGCGACGCAACTTCCTTTTGTTCAAAATGGGCATCGTCATAGTCGATGACGTTGATGGTAATCTTTTCGTCGCGTTTGTCGCCGACGTACACTACCGATCCCGGCATCAGCCCGATTTTCTTTGAGACTCGTTTGAACAACCGCGTCATAAGCTATCCTCCCTCATTGACGGAAAATACGATCCGAGACCGACCCGACAAAGCTAAAAATACATCGAAGGCCGAGGCCTTATATCGTAGCGGATTCATCCGTCGCCGGGATCAGCGTCACGTCCATCGACGTGCTGGCAATATTTACGCGCCCGTCGGATTTGCCGATTTCATCGAGAATGTCGGTAAACAACTTGTCTTTGGTAGAACGCCGAAGACGATAATCGACCACGTATCTAATCGTAAACGTCATCCAGTTGGCATCGAGCGTCATGGTAATCAACGGCGCGACCGAGGCGTCTTCAATCCTGAATTTTCTCACCAATTCGACCCACGACTGCTTTGCGTATTCGGCGTATTCCCGAACGTGCCGTTCCACCACCGTTTGCAACAACTGCCGTGTTAATGCCGGATCACTGCCGTGGCGGATGGGGATCGTGATTTCATCCCAAAGAAAAGGGAATTCTCCCGAATAATTGTATACCGGTTCCTTGAAAACAAAGCTGTTGGCAACCCGCACCACGCGCCCGTTATACAAATCGCCGTCGACCCATTCGCCCATCTCCATGACGGTGGTCCGGAGGATGCCGACGTCTATGACGTCGCCTTTGACGCCGCCCAGCTTGATCCGATCCCCGGTTTTGAAAAAATGAGAAAACACGATGACGAACCATCCCGCGATACTGACGATCACTTCCTGCAGGGCGAACGCGATACCGGCCCCGGCCACTCCCAGAGCGATATTCAATCCCCCCAGCCGGTCGGCGAATATCGTCGCCAGAAAAAAGGCGCCAAGAAAATAGCCGACAAACGTCATTATTTTGCGTGCTCGATACCTGGTATTGGTATCCTGGATGTACCGTCCGAACATCCGCTGGATAATTCTGATGAAGATAACTATCAGTACGACGGCCAATACGGCCAGAATAATTTTCTGAAACAACGGATCGTTCACCCATCGTTCAATAAACAGCGACATACGAACACCTCCCCGATATCAATCCGCGTCATCCATATCGAAACGCGGCTTTTTTTGCGTCCCGGGTATATTATGCACGATCCCCCGCAACAACCGTCCCAGAATATCGGCGCCGGTAATCACCCGTTTTTGTTCGCCCCAAAGCAGGATAATGTCGTGATCGATCACGTCGTCTTCGGCTCGCTCCGGTTCCACGGTGAACTGCGACAACACCTCGCCCAGCGGCGTGGCGGCATCATGGACAATCAGCGGTTTATGACAATATTCATTCGGCCGGCATGGCTCGGCCTTAAACAGAGCGTTTCGCAAAAAACCATCGGCATCCAAAACCAACTGCGGTTTATCATTCCGATCGGTGACAATCACCCATTTTTCCCCGGATCGCTGTACCGCCTGAAGAAACGAATCGTCGGGAGTTCCGGTGCACGGAGGAAACTGCGGAGTTGTCTCCTCAAAAGCGACGCTTATGATGCTGTCGGGATTGACCGGTTCGCCCTCCTGCACCACTTCGAGATCATCCAGCGACAGGAAATTGAGTGCGCCGACTCCCTCGAGATGGTCGACGTCGGCCTCGTCGGCCTCGATATGTTTTTTAATCATTTCCCGAATATATTTCTCACGAAAATACTGTATTCCCTCGGCGCCCAGCCACCAGTCGAGAATTTTCGCGGATGGTTTGGCCACCGGATACAATACCACCTGATAAAAGCGAATCATCGGCGTCAGCTTCGCCGCCATGCGCAGGGCGTTACGCGAAAAATACGCCTGGGGAAAAATCTCACCGACAAAGGTAATCAGAATAGTCGAAAATAAAAAAGCCATCAGCCCGGTCAGAAGCGAATTCGACAGTATCGCCAAAAGCGTATTAAACGCAACGTTGCCCCACAGAATCGTGGTCAGCAGAAAGTTGGAGTCCCGGCGAAGCCCCAGCACCTTCTGGGCCGCCGGATTACCTGAATCCGCTTCGACTTCCAGGCGTAAGCGGGTGACACCGAATACCGCCAGATTCAATCCCGAAAACATCGCGGATTGCGTCAGACACAGGGCGATACCGATCCAGGTCAACGTCGTCATATCGTTACCGATCCTTTCGCGAGAAATTCAACCTTACAGTTTCGCGCCGCAATGTTTGCAGTGAACCGCGTCGTTGTCATGACCGTCCCGGCCGCATTCCGGGCATGCCCTCGCGGTTTGTTCTCGGTCCTGAGCGCGGGTCAGTTCGACCGTCACGATTCCGGTCGGGACCGCGATGATTCCGTACCCCAGAATCATGATCACTGCCGCCAATGCCTGACCGAAATTGGTTTGCGGTGAGATATCACCATAGCCGACCGTGGTCAGGGTTACGATCGACCAATAGATCGAACGGGGAATACTGGTAAAACCGTGCCGCTCCCCTTCCACCAAATACATGATCGATCCCATGATAACCACGACGGTCAGCACCGTGAACAGAAAAACGATGATCTTGTGACGACTGGCCCGAAGCGCCTGCCGAAGAAGCCGCGCCTCGGAGATATATAGAGCCAGTTTCAACACCCGGAAAATACGCAGGACGCGCAGAATCCGAATGACCAGTAAATATTGACTGCCGGGGATAAGCACGCTCAGATATGTCGGCAAAATCGCCAGCAGATCGACAATGCCGAAAAAACTGGTCATGTAGCGCAATGGCCGTCCGACCGAGATTATGCGCGCGACGTATTCGACCGAAAAGAGAATCGTGAAAAACCATTCCACCCGGTACAGGATGTCGCCGTACTGCGCATGAATACCGTAAACACTGTCGAGCATGACGGCGACCACACTGCCGATAATGCTGACAATCAGCATGACGTCGAAACAACGACCGGCGGCGGTATCGGCTTCGAAAATCACCTCATGCATGATTTCCCGCCAGTTACCCGATAACGATGTCCGGTTTTGCTTGTTCATATATTCCCGGTCAAAGTGAAGATTGTAT
>CAZVNK010000274.1:0-4466 GCA_964628115.1 uncultured Ignavibacteriaceae bacterium
GGAACTCGATATGCGCGTTAAGACTCCTGAATTAATCGTAAGCCCCCCTTTACACCTGCCGGAGACTCTACGAATCGAAGCGTATGAGAAACGGTTTTTTTTGTGCCACGATTATTGATACAAAGTTCCGGTGTTAATGACCGGCTGAGTGGCGGTCTCACCGCACAGCACCACCAGCAGGTTCGACACCATTGATGCTTTTCGTTCGTGGTCAAGCTCGATAATATTTTTCTGAGACAACTGCTCCAGCGCCATCTCGACCATGCCGACGGCTCCCTCGACGATCAACTGCCGGGCCGAGACGATAGCCCCGGCCTGCTGGCGAAGAAGCATCGCCTCGTCTATTTCGGGTGCATACGCCAGAGGGCTGATACGCGCTTCGAGCACGTCCACCCCGGCCTGATCCAGCCGTTCCTGAATTTCACCGCGCAATTTGTCGGAAATGTCATTGGTACTGCCGCGCAGAGATACGCTCTCATCGTCATGCGAATCGTAAGCGTATTGCGTGGCCAGGTTACGGACCGCCGATTCACTCTGGATGCGGACAAATTGCTCGTAATCATCGACCTCAAAGCAGGCCTCGGCGGTGTCGATCACCTTCCAAACCACGATTGCCGCGATCTCGATCGGATTGCCGCCGACGTCGTTGACTTTCATCTTGCCGGTTTCGAAATTGCGCACGCGAAGTGAAATCCGTCGCTTGCTATAAAGCGGATTGGCCCAGCGCAATCCTTCCTTCCGAGCGGTTCCGGTGTATTTACCGAACAACTGCAGAACCCGTGCCTCGTTGGGGTTGATAAAAAACAGTCCCGCCATCAGGAAAATATCGATCGGGACCCAGATCGCGGCGATAATCTTCAACACAATCGGCATGAAAATAATCACGGATGCCGCGCCGAACAAAAGCAGGAGTAAGACAATCAGGGCAAACCAGCCTGAGGCGACCGAGCGTTCACGTTCCTTTATCATAGAATCCTCCTTAAAAAGTGATATCATAATGATATTACGAAGATATCATAAAGAGGTTTCGTTTTCAAGCAAAAAAATACTCGATTGCAGATATTTTTGGCGAAATCGGCGAACTCTCGTTTTGTAACTGCTTAGGAGGCGGGGTATTACGCATTCGTGGGGGTGACGTCATTCCAGCTTTATTGCGGTGTCCGCGCCGAATGCCATTTTTATGACATGCCCGGTTATTTCTCCGTCGGGATTTCGCATAAACGAAATGGTCGTCATGTAATCATTGGCGAAGAAAAAGCGATCGTCGGTTTCCGGCAAGATAACATATTGCGGGCCATCTCCCCGCCGGGCGGTCAGGTGTTGAGTTTGCAAAGCGATATGACGGATTTCACCGGATTCCAGCTGATAGTCCCCTTCATAGGCTTTTAATTCATCGGGAGAAAGAGTAATCGGCTGTTTGACTTTTGGCAATTCGTATGGTTCGCTCAAAGCTATCGCGGCCAGTCCGGTAGCGATGACATGGGCGGGTGCGGTCACGATATTGCTTAACACGATCACACACAAAGAATCATCGAGCCAGCGTTGCCAGATGGAGATATATCCCGGTGCACCGCCACCGTGCGCGGTCAGGCGGTGATCTCCCAAATCATCGATAAGCCAGCCATAGCCGTAAGTGGCCGTGTGCGGTGTCAGCATGACGTCAATTGTTTTTCTGTCGAGCAGGACGGTGTCATAGAGTGCCCGGCTTATTTTATACAGATCATCCACGGTCGATGCCAGCGATCCGGCGGAATAACCGCAACTGGGATTGATTGAGGGAAGCGCATTCAGGATGCCTTCACGATTGGGCGCATAGCCGGTTGCGAAATCATCCCGTTCGGCATAATCATAGAACACGCCGGTATTCTGCAGATCGAACGGCGTGCAGATATGTCGTTGAATATATTCGTCCCATGATATTCCCGTCATGTTCTCGATAATCCGTCCCAGCAATATGTAATTGGCACTGCTGTACGCGTATTGCTTGCCCGGCTCGAATTGCAAAGGCAAATCCTTGAAATAGGCCGTGATATCTTCGGGGGACAAATACTCACCGAGGCGTTTTTGAAATTCCGGGTTCCCGATAACATCGGGTATACCTGACGTATGCGATAACAGGTGATGAATCGTTACCCGTTTGCCGGTCTCCTTGGGATAATCCGGCAAATACGTTGAGACGAATTCCTGCAGATCGATCAATCCCTGTTGATAGAGTTGCATAACGGCTATTGCGGTGAACGGCTTGGTGGTCGAAGCAATGAGGAATTTCGTTTCCGGCGTATTGGGACGATTGTTTTCGATTTGTGCCGGTCCGTATCCTTTGCGAAACAGGATACTGTCGTTTCGAGCGACCAGCACGGTTCCCTGGAATTGCCAGGCTTCCTCAGCCGCCTTCATGTACTCATCATACGGTGTTTGTGCCGTTTCGGGATTATCGCACGATATGATTATTGTCAGTAGCAGTGTCGCTATTGTTATCGTTGCAATTCGTTTTATGGTTTGTAACATGCCAATTCCTTTCTGAGAATATCGTAGAAGGCGTCTTTGGCGCGGCGTTCGCGCCAGGGATAATGCCCGCATTCGGCCAAAACATGAAAACGCACATCAGCGATACACGCCTGTAAAAACGGCCGAATGCCGTCGATCGGATGCGGATCGTACTCGCCGTGAATAATCACGGCCGGGACATTGATCATGGAAAACTCTTTTTTTAATGCGCCCGGTTTGTCCCGGAGCGCTTCGAATTCCGGCCATACCTTTTGGAAAATCTCCGGCTGAACCGGCAGGCTGTCGTCGACATCGGAATCATCCGGCAGGGCATCATAGGTATCCGTCCCTGAAAAAATCCCGCCCCATTCGGCAAAGAGCTTTCCGCGTGTACTATCGTCGGCGATTTTGATTTCTTGTTGCAACTGCTCAACACGCCGACGGTCAATCTCACTGAGTCGTTCCATGCGTTTTGCTTCGATACCGACTGAGCTTTGGCGATCGAACACGGCGCTACCGATAAGAATCAATTTCTCGACAATCGGCGGGTATCGAGCCGCCGTCAGCAAAGCCGGCACCGCGCCCCATGACGAGCCGATCAACGTCGTCGGAAAATCAGCATGGGCGGTCAATAATTCCCGCAATTCCTCGACCTGGCCGTTGATCGAGTCTTTGGTTTGAAGCGGTTCGATAACGCCGAAGTCGTGTGCCAGTTCACGTGCCACCGGCGCCATATAGCCGGGCGCGCCCGGTCCACCGTGCAAAACCGCAACGCGGTATGGCGGATTTCCGTATTTCCGTGGATTGATCACATTTATGTCCATCGTTCAAGTGTTTTGATTCAATGAATGGAAAAAAGCGGGTGAGTCAATAAAAACCGATGCTGGCGCAATGAAAAGACTTGACAATAATGTTAGAATGTTCTAACATTGGCGCAACAATTTAAGCTTGTGAAGTTTTTAACATGGCCAACACTGGACATTCCATACGATACAATCACCTGGCAATAAACGGCCTGATGGTCGCACTGGTGTTGCTGTCGTTAACCCTGTTTCAGGTCGGCAGTTTCCATACGCTTCACGTACACGTGCTGTCCGACGGCCGCGTGGTGGTGCACAGCCATGTCCTGCCCGACTCCGGATCGTCCAAATCATCGAAGTCGCATTCCCATTCGCACAAGGACTTTGCCTATGTCTCCGCGATAAACAAGCTTTTACACAAATCGATTCTCTATCTGCCGATCGCACATACGGTCGCGTATGCATTCAATGGAATAGCATCCATTGCGCCCATTCTTTATCATCAGCACGACGTTTTATTTTTCGACCGGGGGCGCTCGCCGCCGTCTCTGACCGGTATTTTCATTTAAAAAATCAATAAAAGACTTCCCGGAGTGGGAAGGACCATATCAATGCACGAACGAATGCGCCATGCGACGTGCGAACCGATAATCACGCCGCATGACATCGAAAGGACTTACTATGGCTACTCGTATATATATACTTATCGTGTTATTCGCCGGCGTGTTTGTAGTCTCTGTTGCATGCGCCTCGGATTTGACCGGGGACATTACCGAAAAAGACATAAATCGCGCCGTTCCCTTTGCCACCGTTCAAATCGTCGGCACCAGTCTGGGTTGCGTGGCCGACTCGACCGGGCATTTTCATTTACCACGGGTGCCGAAAGGAAATCATACGTTGGTGATTTTCTCGGTCGGATTTCAAACGCTGAAGCTGGATGTCACGGTTTTGGAAGAACGAAACTCACATCTGCCGATAGAGCTTGTCGCTTCGCAACTCGATGCCGGGAGCATTGTCGTGACGGGAACCCGAACGCCGCGATATATCAAGGACGTGCCGGTGTTCACCGAGGTGGTGTCGCGCGCGTCGATTGACGACAAATCCGCGCACACTATTTTCGACGCTCTCGACGGTGAAGCGGGCGTGCGCGTGGAGCAACAGTGCCAGGGGTGCAATTTT
>CAZVNK010000275.1:0-387 GCA_964628115.1 uncultured Ignavibacteriaceae bacterium
GATATCAAAATCAAGCACCTGTCGTGGCCTTGTAACGCTATGTATCTCAGTGCGATACGATGTGTTTTTCCCCCCTGAGAAAAGTCGGCACGGGCCTTGCATAATGCAATGCCGGAGAAATAGAACTATGATTAAAGGATTATATCGCTCAGCATCGGCAATGATTCCGCGCATCAAGCGCCAGGAGACCATTGCCAACAATTTGGCCAACGCCACCGCGCCCGGTTTCAAACGCGACATGATGTTCACCAAGGAATTGAACCGCGCGGAGGAAAAGCAGGCCGTTACCAAATCAGACTGGCAATCGCCCATGATTGACCAGATTTACACCGATCAGAGTCAGGGCGTTCTGGATCGCACCGATAATCCGCTGGACATGGCGCTGGA
>CAZVNK010000275.1:397-4418 GCA_964628115.1 uncultured Ignavibacteriaceae bacterium
AGGGGAACGGCTTTTTCGTTCTCGAAGGAAACGACGGCGAGCAGTACCTCAGTCGCGCCGGCAATTTTCAGATCAGCCCCGATGGTTTTCTGGTGAATGCCTCGGGCAATCGCGTTCTCAGCGACGGCGGTCCGATTACGCTGGAATCCGGCGACATCAGTGTCGCGCAGGATGGCCAGATTTCCGCCGATGGTGTCGAAGTCGCGCGGATACAGGTCGTCGAAGTCGACGAGCCCGCCAAGCTTCAGAAGGAGGGGGACAGCGAGTTTTTCGTGCCCGAAGGCATCGAATTGCGCGCCGCGGTCGATTTCGCGATTCGCGGTGGATACCTGGAAACCTCCAATGTCGATGCCGTCCAGGAGATGGTCGACATGATTTCATCCTATCGCAGTTATGAAGCCGACGCGCAGGCGTTGAAAGCGCAGGATGAATCGCTGGAGAAACTGATCGCCAATGTCGGAAGAACGTTCTAACCCGCGTGAAAGAGGGGTGATGAGATGATAAAAGCTATGCGCACGGCGGCCACGGGGATGACGGCCCAGCAGTTGAACGTCGACAATATCGCCAACAACCTGGCCAACGTGAATACCACGGGATTCAAACGCTCCAAGGTTGAATTCCAGGACGTGCTGTATGAAAATCTACGCAAGGCGGGCACGGCGACCGCGATCGGCACCGCCGTTCCGACCAGTCTTGACGTGGGGTACGGCACCAAGGCGGTTGCGACCGTTCGTGAATTCTCCACCGGTGATTTCACGCAGACCAATAATCCGCTGGATTTGTCGATCGCCGGTAACGGCTTTTTCCAGATTCAGATGCCGGACGGCACCCTGTCGTACACCCGCGACGGTGCGCTTAAACTCTCCGCCGAGGGGCAGGTTGTCACGTCGGACGGTTTCTATCTGACTCCGGAAATCACGATACCCGAGGATGCCACCTCGGTTTCGGTCAGTATCGATGGGGAGATGTCGGTGATGGTGGCAGGCACCGATGAACCGCAGGTTGTCGGTCAGTTGGAACTGGCCAAATTCATCAATCCCGCCGGTTTGTCGGCGGTCGGACACAACCTCTTCGTGCAGACGGGCGCATCCGGCGATCCCATTCTCGGGACCCCCGGACTGGAGGGATTCGGCACCATTGACCAGGGATATCTGGAGATGTCCAATGTCGAGGTCGTCGATGAGATGGTCAACATGATTGTCGCCCAACGCGCTTATGAAATGAATTCGAAGGTAATCAAAACCAGTGAGGATATGGCACAAATCGTCAATAACCTCAAATAAACGGGATATCAACATGAGAAAATGCATAGGGATTTGCATGGCAGGATGTTTTCTGGTCCTGCTGACCATGGGATCAGTCTTCTCCGAAGAAACCTTCACGCGGGATCTTCAGGATCGTATTATCGCGTTCTATGATCTCGATCCCGCGAATACCGAAGTGGAGATTCGACGTTGCCGCCTGGAACTTGCGCCCGACGAATACGACAGCCTCGCCGTCGCGCCGCTGTCGAAAGCCGAACCGCGCGGTTTGCTGGCATTGGAGGTAACACCGTACAAAGACGATACGCCTCTGGCAACCGAACAGGCACGAATAAAAATCTCGCGTTTTGCCGACGTGCTGGTGTCGTCCAAACATGTCAAACGGCATGAAACCCTGACGGCGGAAATGTTCATCATCGATCGTCGCGAGATAACCTCAATCAGCGATCAGCCTCTTGTCGATCCGGTGGCCGTGCTCGGCCTTCGGTCGAAGCGCACCGTCAACAAGAATCACATTCTCACCGCGTCGATGGTGGAGAAAATCCCCGACGTGAGTATCGGACAGGAAGTCGCGATCGTGTTCTCGCTGGGTGGGCTTGAAGTCTCCGGACGGGGAACCGCGGTCGAATCCGGATATATCGGCGAGCAGATCAAGGTGAAAAACAAACAATCAAAAAAAATGATCGTGGGAACCATCGCGGACGGACAGTCCGTGTCGGTGTCCACGCTGTGAGGTAGACGCGATGAGATTCAAAAAAATACTGGCGATCACGCTGTTTTTGCTACTGCTTCCGTTTTCACTCAAGGTCTGGTCGGGCGATTTCGGGCAGTCCACGTCGCTGTTTACCGACGTCAAGGCCAACAAGGTCGGTGACATTCTCACTGTCCTGATTTATGAAAACGCCAACGCCTCCAATGAAATCGAATCGAAAACCAAGAAAGACGGGGGAACGTCGGTCAGCGGCGGCCCCGGCCTCGGTTCGCTGGATTTTATCCCGCTGTTCGGGGTGGATGGATCATACGAGAATTCGTACAACGGTAAAGGTGAAAACAGCCGCACCCAGACCCTGCGCGCCAAGATGACCGTAACCGTCATCGGCGTAAAAAACAATGCGGATCTGATTATCAAGGGCAGTCGCACCATCGCCATTTCGAAAGACAAGGAAACCATGACCCTGACGGGTGTGGTGCGCCAGAAAGATATCACCGCCCAGAATACGATCGACTCCTACCTGATCGCGGACGCGGAAATTTCGTACACCGGTCGCGGCGTTGCCAGTGACGGTAGTCGCCCCGGACCGGTCATGCGATTCCTCAACTGGTTGTTTTAGGAGGCATGATGAGAAATTTGCATACCATTCAATTGTCCATACCGGTGTTACTGCTGGTGGTGATGACGCTGGTGTTTTGTTTTTATACGCCCACTGCCGATGCCGGGGTTCGTATCAAGGACATCACTCGTATCCACGACAAAAACGAACTTGACCTGTTCGGTTACGGGTTGGTCATCGGTCTCGACGGATCCGGTGACAGCAAAAGCACGCAGTTTACCATGCAGTCGCTGGCCAATATGATGCAACGCATCGGCGTGACGGTCGATGCCAACCAGCTCAAGGTGAAAAACGTCGCGGCGGTAATCGTGACCGCACGCGTTACCTCGAACGCCCGCACCGGCGACCGGCTCGATGTGACCGTCTCGTCGATCGGCGATGCAACCTCTTTGCAGGGCGGCAATCTGTTACTGACGCCGTTGGCGTCACCCACCGGTGACGTCTTCGCCACCGCACAGGGGCCGATTTCCATCGGCGGATTCAATGTCCAGGTCGAAGGCGGCGATAAAATCATCAACAACTACACCGTGGTCGGTCGGGTTCCGGGCGGAGCGCAGGTGTCGCGGGAGCTTGAAGGCAAAGCCGATCCCAATCACATTCTCCTGGTGCTACAATCACCGGACTATGTAACCGCCGACCGCATCGCTCGCAAAATCAATGTCAAATACGGTAACATGTCATACGTCGAGGACGAGGGCACGGTACGGATCGAAGTGCCGGACTCACTGGCGTATCCCAATGACCGCACCCGCCTGCTGGCCGATGTCGGCTCGATGCAGGTCGATCCCGATCAGCGCGCCCGGGTCGTGATCAACGAACGTACCGGCACCATCGTGGCCGGGGAACATGTGTCCATCGCGCCGGTTGCCATTGCACACGGCAATATTACCGTGAACATCAAAGCTCTGCCGGTCATCTCGCAACCGGAACCGTTCTCGCGCGGCGAAACGGTGCTGACCTCCGACTATCAGGTCCCGGTTGACAATAAACCGGCGCGCGTCGTGCACCCGCAGGAAACCGTGGCGTTGTCCGACGTGGCCAAGGCTCTCAATGTCATCGGGGCCGCCCCCCGCGACATTATCGCCATTTTTGAAGCATTGAAACAGGCCGGCGCCCTGCGCGCGGAACTGGTCATCATTTAGGAATCATCATGCAGATAAGCCTTGGTACGGACAAGAACACCACGCTGACCGCCCCGGAAACCCTGCCGGTAAAAAAAACCGACACTCCGGAAGCGGACAAAAAGCGACTGTACAAAGCCGCCAAAGAGCTGGAGGCGATGTTCATGTATCACATGCTCAAGGCGATGCGCAAAACCGTGCCCGAAACCGAATCCGCCGCGATGGGTGGGGACATGGGCAAGGATATTTACACGCAAATCTTCGATCAGGAATTGTCTCAAGTAATGGCGAGCGCCAATCAACGGGG
>CAZVNK010000276.1:0-647 GCA_964628115.1 uncultured Ignavibacteriaceae bacterium
GCTGCTGTAAAATATGCCAGGGGATACATAGAGGGTTCGCCTCCGGTAACTACCATTGTCGACAACTTCGAAAATCGAGCGCCCGGTGGTGAGAATATCATCGACGATCAACACCCGCGTGCCCTCGTCGATATGAAATCCGCGCTTGAACACGCGCCCTTTCCCGCTCGAGTCGGCTTCGGCATATATCGAATTCAACCCGAGATATTTGGCGACTTCATAAGCGATAATAATCCCGCCGGTGGTCGGCCCGACCACCAGTTCAGGCTTGTCGTTTTCGAACATTTTTGCCATCTCGACACACACCTGCTCGCAAATGCGCGGTTGCTTGAGAATGGTGAATTTTTCATAGTATACGTCGCTGTGTTTGCCGGAAGTCAGTTTGAAATGTCCCTCCAGCAATGCCCCGGATTTTTTGAAAAGCTCAAGAACATTCGGCATGGAAATCAGTCTCCTGTCATGACGCAGACGGCGGCCGCGGTCTCACGGTCGTGCGTGATGGAAATTTTCACTTCCTTCTCGAAAATCTTCTCGCGGATTGAATCGTCGAGATGCGCGTACGGCCGTCCGTAAAAATCGTAGAGAATCTGAATACGGCGGAAAAACAAACCGCCTTTTTCGAAATTAGACGAAAGCGCTTCCATCAC
>CAZVNK010000276.1:683-4408 GCA_964628115.1 uncultured Ignavibacteriaceae bacterium
GTCCAGCCAAAAAAGTCGCCTTGTTAATGCGTTTGCGATATATTTCGCGTTCATCCTCACCGAGAATGCGCCGAGCAAAATTGTCGCCATATCTGTCCAGCGCGGTTTTAATGCGCTTGATTTGTACCAAATCAATACCAATTGAATAAATCACATCAAGTCACCTGTTAAAGCGTCCGAAAATAATTGTCAGGATAATACGGTATTCCGGCGAATTTGGCAATACGACAGCAAAAAAAGGTTGCGTGAATATTTGAGTAATAATATACTTAGAGTATAAGACTGTGGAGAGGGTTAGGATTTTTGAAAAATCTCTAACAACTCATTTATGAAGGTCGCCTCTTCTAAAGGTTGCGCGTACGCCGTGACCCGCCTCTGGCGGTAGCGAAAGCAAAATGCCGGAAGTGGTTGTAAAAACCCTTTACCGTATGGAATGAGGAGTTTTTTCAAAGCTTTCCGCCCTCTCCATTTTTATGTACGGTAATTATTTCAGGGCCGAAGCCAGCGCCTTCTCGTAATTGACTCCGTCGGCCGGAGTTGTCAGCACGAAAAAGCACCCACTCCCCGTGGAAATCAGATAGAGACGATCCCGCTCGACTTCATACACGCCGTCCTCGCGCCGTCCGCCCGGAAGCTCTGCGAACACCCCGAGTAATTCGTTCAAATGCTTGAATACCGCTTTGAACTGGCGTTTGAAATTGCTTGAAATATTGGGATTCAGGAAATTCCCGTCATTGTCAAGGGTGTAAACACCGGCCACGCCGCCGACCGCTTTCAGGCGTTCCGGAAATGATTTCGGGCGCGGCGGAGGAAGATCTTTGGCCGGCAGACGATTGCGAAGAATATCCTCGAATTCATCGGAACCGATAACTTCCATCACTTGCTTGTGCTGGCGCAACAGCAGAGTCTCCACGTTCGATTTTTCTTCGATCGACGTAATCGGTTGCGGCAGTTCCTGTTCGATTTTGTGAATAATCTGCCCTTTGGAAAATATGGACGTGGTTAAACGCGGACTGGGACGGTACGCATATTCGGTCTGAATCTGCAGTTCCACCCGTCCGTACAGGGTCCGCGAAGTGCGACCCGCCGGTATGTAATCAGCCATGACCATAATAGTTCGGAGGGATTGTCAGGGACAATCCCCCCAAACTATATCGGCATTTTTAGCATTTGGAATAACCGCAGGATCGACAAACCAGGCATCCGCCGTCGTGTTCGATCCGGGCGCCGCAGTCCGGGCAGAACTCCTCGGAGATATCGAACTCCCGTTCGATCTTGACTCCATTGCCGAAATGTTTGTGCAAAACCTGCGCAATGGCGTCGGGAATCGATGAAATCAGCCCCCCGTTGCCGAACACCGGCGATGCTCCGCCGATGCCTTTCAATTGGGCGATTACGTTCTCCACCGGAACTCCCGACCTCAGCGACAGCGAGATCAACCGGCAAATCGCCTCGGTATCGGCCATGGTCGAATACCCCGACTTGCCGATCGACGCGAACACCTCGAACGGACGGCCGTCGAGGACGTTAATCGTCACATACAGATTCCCGTAACCGGTTTTGATCTTCTCGGTCAGTCCCTGCAGGACTTCCGGGCGATCCTCCATGATGGCGGCCTTGCCCAGAATCAATTTGTCACTGCCGGCGGCATTCGTCCCGTTGGTCGATTTGGTTGACAGCACCTGTTCGGAACGGCTTCCGTCGCGGTAAATCGTAATTCCCTTGCATCCCAGTTGGAATGCCAGCAAATACGCCTTGCGGACGTCCTCGATGGTGGCGTCATGCGGCAAATTGATGGTTTTGGAGACGGCATTGTCGGTGTATTTCTGGAAAGCCGCCTGCATCCGCACGTGCCATTCCGGATTGACATCATGAGTGGTGACGAATATTTTCCGCACGTCCTCCGGGACTTCATCGTACCCCGCGATGGAGTTGGTCTCGGAGATGCGCTCCATCAGTTCCTTGGAATAAAATCCCCGTGATCGCGCCGTTCGTTCGAAATGCGGATTGATTTCCAGCAGTTTGGTCTTGTCCATAACCGTGCGTACGTACGACACCGCGAACAGCGGCTCGATTCCGGATGAACATCCCGCGATAATGGAAATGGTTCCGGTCGGCGCAATCGTGGTGACGGTGGAATTGCGCATCCTGGGGCCGCTTCCGCCGCGATAAAACGACGATTGCTCCCAGCTGGGAAATGTCCCGCGCGTTTCGGCCAGCTTCTGTGATTCGCGATGCGCCACGTCCTTGACACGCGACATGATCTTGTCCGCCAAATCCAGTGCCTCCTGGGTATTGTAGCGAATGCCCAGCAGGATCAGCAGGTCGGCCCACCCCATCACTCCCAGACCGATTTTGCGATGGGTTTTGGTATTCTCGTCGATTTCCGTCAGCGGGTATTTGTTGGCCTCGATAACATTATCGAGAAAATGCACGCTGGTTTTCACCGTCTGATCGAGCTTGTCCCAGTCGATTTCGTACCGCGACAACTCGCGCGGGGAATCCAGATCGACCACGGCCTTGACCATTTTGCTGAGATTGATCGATCCGAGATTACAGCTTTCATACGGCAGTAACGGTTGCTCGCCGCAGGGATTGGTCGACTCGTACATGGCGATTTTGGTCACCGGGTTGCCGTCGTTCATACGATCCAGAAAAATAATGCCCGGTTCGCCGGTGCGGTGGGCATGGTCGACGATTTTGTCGAGAACGTCACGGGCGCGAAGATACATCGGTTGCCCGTCCTTGGTGAAAACCGACCCGGTACGCGGATCGCGCAATTCGTACTGCGCGTCGGCCTCGGCCGCACGCATGAACGCGTCGGTCACGGCGACCGAAATGTTGAAATTGGTCAGCTCTTTCAGATCATCCTTGCAGGAGATAAATTCCATGATATCGGGATGATCCACGCGAAGCACACCCATGTTGGCACCGCGTCGGGTTCCCCCCTGCTTGACCGCTTCGGTGGCGGCATTGATTACTTTCATGAACGACACCGGTCCCGATGCCACCCCGGAAGTCGAGGCCACCTGGGCATTGCGCGGGCGAAGCCGCGAAAATGCGAACCCGGTTCCGCCGCCTGATTTATGAATCAACGCGGTATGTTTGACCGCATCGAAAATCGACTCCATGGAATCTTTGATGGGCAAAACGAAACAGGCCGAAAGCTGACCCAGCGGCCGTCCGGCGTTCATCAGGGTCGGTGAGTTCGGCATGAATTCCAAACTGGAAATCATGTTATAAAATGTATCTTCAAGCTCTTTGGTTTCTTCAACCGATGCGCCGAAATTCTTCTCCGGCTCGGCAATGGCGTGGGATACCCGTCGAAACAACTCATCCGGCGTCTCGGCGATCTTGCCGGCATCGTCCTTTTTCAAGTACCGACGTTCCAGAACCTTTATGGAATTTTCCGTCAATTCAAATTCATGTCTTTCTTCCATGATGTCCTCCTACGATTCCATAAGGGTGGCGGAATTGGTTTCACGATCGATCACGAAATCATCGAACACGATCGGCGCCTCTTTCTGCATAACTTCCAGCATCATCAGGCAAACCCGGCGGATTTCCCAGTGCGCACGGGGATGACAGCGAACCTGAAAGATATGTCGAAACTCGCGGAAATTGGCCGAGATGACGATTTCGGAAGTGGTTCCGTTGGGCAGGATATACCGGGCATCCTCTTTCGGTACCCCCATTTTCTCAAATGCTGCCTGCATAAAATCTCC
>CAZVNK010000277.1:0-4400 GCA_964628115.1 uncultured Ignavibacteriaceae bacterium
TCATTCGAAACGACTGCTCGAAGACATGGGTGGACGTATAACCATTACCAGCAAACCCGGAGGCCCGACCGTTGTCGGCCTGGAGTTTGTCATTCAAAAACAGGGCGGATAAATATGGCGAATGTTCTGGTCATAGATGATGAAAAGAAGATGGCTTATCTGGTGGAAAAAGCTCTGGCCGAAAGCGGCTTCACGGTAACGGCTCTGAGTGATCCGCATAAGGCTCTGGAAGCCCTGGAAAAGGGTTCGTTTGATATTGTGGTCACGGACCTTTCCATGCCGGATGTCAGCGGGTTGGATATTCTCGAAAAGGCGAAGAGCCGGGGAGATATCGACGTAGTCGTGATGACCGCTTACGGGACAGTTAAAAGCGCCGTTTCTGCCATGAAAAAGGGTGCCGCCGATTACATTCTCAAGCCGTTCGCCATGGAGGAACTGGTCAATTTGTGCGGGCGGCTCGCCGAGCGGCAAAAGCTGACAGCGTTGTCCCGGATGTATTCCGGCGATTTGAAAAACGTTTCCTGTGATCGTTTTATCGGGAAATCACCGGCCGCCAAAACCATGCTTGATATGATCGCCAAAGTTGCCCCGACCGATACCACGGTTTTGCTGACCGGCAAATCCGGCACCGGCAAGGAACTGGCGGCGAATTTAATCCATGAGAATTCCGGACGCAGGGAAAATCCGTTTATCGCCGTCAACTGCGCGGCGCTGACCGAAACCCTGCTGGAGTCGGAATTATTCGGCCATGAAAAAGGCGCCTTTACCGGGGCGATAGCCCGCAAACGGGGACGATTCGAACTTGCCGACGGCGGAACCATATTCCTTGACGAGATCGGCGAAACCTCTCCGGCGCTTCAGGCCAAACTGTTACGGATTCTGGAGGAAAGACAGTTTGTCCGGGTTGGGGGAGTCGATACGGTCAAGAGCGACGTGCGGGTAATCACCGCCACCAATAAGGATTTGAAAAACGAGATTACCGAAGGGCGCTTTCGGGAGGATTTATTTTTTCGCCTGAATGTTTTTCCGATAGCCATTCCCACTCTGGCGGAGCGTCGCGATGATATCAAAGAACTGGCGAAATATTTTCTGGTGAATAATAAATACCCTCAGGTCACACTCTCCGATGAGGTGGTTGATTTGTTGCGATCCTATCAATGGCCGGGGAATATTCGGGAGTTGAAAAATATATTGGAGCGTGCCACGATTCTGGCGGCCGGCGGACCGATTGAACTTGAGCATATCGGAATCGAGGATGAAACCGAAACCGCGCCATTGGAGACAACCACCGAACAGGATAGAAAAAGCGCGACGACATCGGGTGGGTTGGAAAATGCCGAGCGGGATATGATTGAAACCGCTCTGAAACAGGCCGGCGGCAATAAAACCGAAGCCGCCAAACTACTGAAAATAACACGTCGTCGCCTTTATTCGCGGATGAAATATCATGGGATTTCATGAGCAGATCGGTTCAATCTGTACCGGTAGGTACTATGACATGAAAGCGCTTCAGGGTTTGTGTTTCGTAACCGCAAGAAAAACAGGGGGTTGCAAAAATTCCGCGATTGGCATGCGGTTTGATCTCTTTTTGGCTGAGATGTCAGAAAGGAGAAAATAGTGAAAGTCGATTTAAGAAAATACATGATATTCGTGTTGATTATGGGTCTGCTATTGCCGGTAATCGTTTCGGCTCAGAATGTCGATCGGGCACGTAACAAGTTTCAGCAGGAATACTGGCAAACCAATCAGGTGATCAACCGGGCGCAGAATGTCATTGGAGAGGCCAATCGGTATCACCATCTGGAACTGGTGAGACTGGCCGTAAACGCTTCCGAAAAAATGCTGACTCAGGCCAAACAGCTTCAGGAACAGGCTCGGGAACAATTGAATGCCAACGATCTGGCTCATATTCAAATCGGCAACAACCGCACCACCCGCGCCCGCGATATGGCCTGGGATGCGATTAATGTCATCAAGAAAGCATCGGATAAAATCGTCCGGCAGGCCGACGAAAACGAGAACCTGGTCCTTCGTCAACTAGAAAAGGCCGATCAGCTTATCGACCGGATAAAATCGAATCTTCGGCCCGAGGACGCCGGTAATCGGATGACGGCCCTGTTCGACAGTGCGCGGGAAAATCAACGTCGGGCCTGGGAGATGTTTCGCAATGGGAATTTGCGTCCGGCACTGAAACTATCGAATCAGGCAGAGAAATCCCTGTATAAAATAGAGGAATTGTTTCAGGCCGAAAACACCGTCCAAAATCGCATTCACAATCAACTTCGCCGGCTTGAAATGCAATTGACCCAGACCGGAGAACGTCTCCAATCATGTGAGAGCGAAGAAGCCGGAGAATTAATGACCCAGGCCGAAAACGCCTATCGGGAAGCGGTCGCCTTTGCCGCTCAGAATCAGCAGGAACAGGCCGAGCAGGCATATAAAAACGCCCAAAAGTTTATGCGCAAGGCGTCGTCGTTATGCTCCGATCAGGATTTGCTTGAAAACCGAATTCGGCTTATGAACCGTGAGCGGGAACGTCTGGCCGAAATGATCAGCTCCGACGGGGACTCGGAGTTTCCAGACGCAGCATACGTCACATTCGATGACCCGGCCGTGCGGCAACTGATGGATAACGCCCGTGAACATCTGCGGAAGGCGACCGGATTATGTGAAAAAGGCGACAAGGAAGCATGCGCCGCCAATATCAAAGCGGCTCAAATAAATATCCAAAAGGCAAAGAGAATTGCGGGAATGTAAATTTGAGGCCCACCTCCGTTAGTTTTTGTATTCTATTCGCAACAGCAATGTTGATCGCCGGGACTGCCAACGCCGATAGTCCCGGCGACCTTCATTTCAAGGCTGGTATCGGCTACGACTTTGTCTCTCAGGAATATTTCTATGATTCTCTGGAATACAGTGAGAACGAGATCCCGCTGACCTCGACACTTCTGAAAAAAGAGTATCTCGATGATAAAAAGGGGTTGATATATATCAAATTCGACGATGGCAATCTCGGGCGTCGCGTGTTTGAACTGGGGTGGGAGCAGACTCCCGACCTGTTTCGCATTATCGGAGATACTCGTTTTACGGCCGGGGGAGACCGAACGACGATTACGGCCGATGGCCGAATGGAGATCAAGGAGCGGTATCACGGGGAAATCGAAGCGGGTGAGGAACTGGATGTCTATAACGGTCGGCTGAGTCTTCAGCGTCGCTTCAATGAGAATCTGACCGGCAAAATTTCAGCCTTTGCCGAAAAAATCTCTTTTGATGCTCTGGACGATTATGTATACGATTATAAGCGTTTCGGCGGACAATGCGATTTCGGCTTTTTTACGAAAAATTTCAACTCAGTGTTCGGATCTTTCGGAATTGAGCGGAGAATAGTCCCGGATTCGGGAAACCTGGAATATACCATGCTAAGAGGCTCGATCGGCTATCTGGGGGGATTGGGTACTGCCCGCCTGTCAACGGACCTCGGCGTGGAAACCAAAGATTATCGGGCCGATCAGGATCAGGATGACTATGTTCTGCTGTCGTTCGCGGCCGATTTGAAAATCCCGATCTCATCGCAGTATTTCGTCCAACCTAAATTCTCGGTTGAATACTTCGATTTCGAGTCGGAATTGTTTCTCAATGAAGACTACAGCCTGACCCGTCTGGACTTTCTGGTGGGGCGGGAGCTGGATTTTTTAACGCTTGCCGTTGGCCCCAAGACAGAGATTTTGGGGGTCAAAAGCGACCTTCCGGGCGACGACGATTACGCTGAATACCTGATTTCGGCGTCGGTTGACTACTACTCGTTTGGGCAGGTCCTGCTGATGTGTGAAAACCAATTCGGCGTGCGCACATATCGCAACGACCCGGATTACTATTCCGACTTTACATTCAATCGTATCAATCTGATCGGCAATGTAAAAATAATCGACGGGCTTGGTCTGGATATTTTGCTGTCCGCCGATTGGGAATGGCACGAAGTCGACAGCGACGACAGCCGTTTGTATCTGGTCTCCTCGGGATTGACGGTCAGTTTCTAAGGGTGAATATCGGCCCGGCTTCTACACTCATTATATAGAAATCACAATCCATATATAGATATTAACCGGGGAGACTGTTTCTTTCGAGATTGTGAATCGCATCACAATCCGTGTTGAAAAAGAGGGTCTGTGGCGGTAGCGTTTTTTAACGTGAATTGAAGTATGCGAACCTCCCGATTCGTATTGTTTTTGGTGTTCGGTTATGAGCTGGTATTGTCGACATTATCGTTGTCGGGTGGTTTTTTTATTGGATAATTTCATCAATGCCCGGCTTTTATGGGGCTACTTTTTCATATGATTTCCGGGTTGTTTTCGGCGGGTGTTGTCACTCCTTTCACGGGTGTTGACAAGGTGGCACTTTTG
>CAZVNK010000278.1:0-4377 GCA_964628115.1 uncultured Ignavibacteriaceae bacterium
TATCTTGCAAATAATCTGCCTGTCCCTCCTGAAGATATTTATGCAAATATAAATAATTCGACGATTTCTTTTTCGCCATTAACGACGTGCGTCCGTCGCTGATTCGGGTCGAGGCCGACGAGGTGACTTACAACCTGCATATCATGATTCGCTTCGAGATCGAACACGCCTTCCTCAAGGGCGATCTCAAGGCCAAAGACATCCCGGCCGCCTGGAACGAGAGATTCAAGGAATACCTCGGCATCACGCCGCCCAACGACTCCGACGGATGTCTGCAGGACGTGCACTGGTCGTCCGGGCTGATCGGCTATTTCCCGACGTACGCCCTCGGCAACCTGTACAGCGCGCAGTTCTTCGCCAAGGCCAAAGAGGACATGCCCGATCTCGACGATCAATTCGCACGCGGCGATTTCTCGGGCTTGAAAAACTGGCTGGCGAAAAACATTCACACCCACGGCCAGCGCTATCGCGCCGTGAATTTGGTCGAGGTGGTCACCGGCAAACCGCTCAGCCACGAACCGGCGGTGTCATACCTCAACGCCAAATTCGGCGAACTGTACGGTCTGTAAAAATAGTCCTCATTCAGTCGCAACAAAAAACCCTCCGAAAGGAGGGTTTTTTAATTCATATTGATTGTGTCTTTTTAAGATAAATAATGACATAATTACATAAATACAAAAGAGTTGAGTAGGTCGAATCCCCTGCGGATTCGACATCCTTTCGCTTTAAAACAAAAACACACTCCCCACCGACAGCATCAATGATTTCGCATTCGATTCATGGTTCCAATCCGAATACCAGTCATTGGGAATCGGCAGTGATAATTCCGCCGCCAGAGAAACCCGATCCGACACCGGATAACTGTACTCAACACTCGGCAAAAACAGCGCCAATCCAGCACTACAAACCTCAATCGCTCCATATCCGCAGTCCAACGTAATATTGCCGATTGTCGTTTCAAATGCATAATAAATCCCGCCCGTAAACATAATCGCCGTGCGATTCCAATCGTAGTATTCCGCATAATAACTCCGCTCGATACCGGTTACCGAGGAATTGATCACAAAGCCGAACGGCCCGCTCACCTGCACCCGTATCTTCACACCGCCCCCGAATCCCGTTTTATCTTCGACATAAGTCACTCCCGTCTCATAGGTCACCAAATCCTTTGGAAATAATAAATGCACATACGGTTTGATTTCGATTTTACGCGGCGGAACATCATAGGCGACGCCCGACGAAATCATCATCATCGCCAGCATCATTCCCATACACAACACCATCACACTTCGCATCGCACCCTCCTTTAGACAATAATAATTTTTCGAGAACCATACTAACAAGATAGATAAAGATACACAGGATAGGAGAATATGTCAATAACGCGATTATCCTGACGGCTTTATCCGTCATTGCGAGCGAAGCGAAGCAATCTCTGATTCCGGGAGGCTCAACCCCTCTAGCCACTGGAGGTCGGGTTCCGAATGATGCGATAGCATCATGAATAGCCCGACATAATTTCCCCTGACATCTCTGTCTATCCTACTTCGCCAACCGCCAAATCATCTCCGCCCGATCGGGATACTGACTGATCAATGCCTCACGTCCGCCGTTTTCATAATCCGCGAAATCGAATCCCGGCGCAACCGTACACCCCATCAAGGCAAACCCCCCGCCCGGCATCAACCGTGATCCCTGCCAAATATCCCGCGCAACCGTCACCTGCACCATCTGACCGGCCATAATATCATGGCCCATCGTCACGATATCACTCGCGCTGTCGGGGTACAATCGCAACATCTCGACCGGATCGCCCAGATAAAAATGAAACGTCTCATCCGATTTCAGACGGTGCATCGCGGAAAACGAATCCGGCGTCAGTAAGTACAGTATCGAAGTGCCATGCGCCCTTGCATCGGAGTACCGATCGGGAAGATGTTCATGCGCTATATTTTCCCTTGCACGGTATGTTTCTACAAAAAAACCGCCCTCTTCCGAAAGCGGTTTCATGTTATAATGACGGATAATGTCTTCTACGGAAATCACAGCGTTATTTCTTCAAACCCCAATATTCCCACAACAACGTCGGCGGAACCGCCCCCCCGGACAGCAGACGATCGTGAAACGCCTTCAAGGAAAACGCCTCGCCCTCCTTGCGCATCACCGCGTCGCGAAGCGCCATGATTTCCTGCTTGCCGATCAAATACGCCATCGGGACGGTCGGTTTCAGCACGTACCAGTCGATTTCGGCGCGCACTACCGACGTGTCCGCGTCGAGCTTCTCGGCCATCCAGGCCACCACCTCGTCGACCGTTTCCTTGTTTGCGTGCAGTTTGACATCGGCGATAATTCTCGCCGCGCGGAAACGGATTCCGCGAAGAATATTCAGGTAGCGGCGCGAGTCGGACTTGTAATATCCCTGATCGTACATCATCTGTTCGCAGTACAGCGCCCAGCCTTCGACAAACAGCATATTGTCGAACCATTTACGAATACTGTCGGACATCTGCGCGGCGATCTGGTATTGAAAATGATGTCCCGGATACGCTTCATGCACCACCGATCCTTTGAAACCGCGACGATGGATATATCGATAGTACGCCTCTCTTTGCCCCTGATCGAGCGAGTCGGGAATCGGCCGTACGAAAAAATATCCCGTTTGGTCGGGACTGTACACTCCCGGAGGCTGATAGGCGATCGTACTTATGACGTTTTGCATGATGGACGGCGTTTCGAGCACGACACATTCCCCGATATCGTCGGGAACCGTGACAAGGTCGTTTTCCTGAATAAATACGCGCGTCTGTTCGACCTCCCAGTTGTAATAATCGAGCAGATCTTCCTTGTCGATACAGTCGAGCACGAACACCGAATCGTTCTTGACCTTTACCGAATCGAGATACGCCAGGTAGGCGTCGTACGCCGAATCGGCCTGCGCGAACAAATACTCGCCGATCGCCATAAGCGAATCGGAATCGTAATCCAGAAAATACTGGTTTTGCAGACGATAGTCGAAATGATCTTTTCCCATCGCGAACGCGTTCGCGTCGCCGGGTGTGATCTCATCGAGAAATTCTTGAAAGTCCCGCATCGCCGCAATCGCCTTTTCCGACGTCGTCTCGATTTCTCCGGCCAGATCGGGAACCTGCTCCTTCAAATCGTCGCGCACCGTCGCGAAAAATACGATCCCCTCGGCCAGGGTTTCCGCCGCCAGTTCGATATACACCGGCGCCGGATTTTTCAGATTGCGCTTGGCCTGCCAGAACAAATCGGGCGTGACCTTCATCCGCGCCACGATATTCTGCGCCCGCTCCTCGAGCGGAGCGTACTGCGAACACAAAATCAAATACACGCCGTCGATCGCTTCCGAAACGTACAAATAGGGATTTTTCTGATACCACTTCTGGCTGTGCAGATCATGCAGAGCGATATCGACTTCGCTTTTCAGCAATATATAATTTATCCGGCTTGATTCCGACAGGTTGGTGCCCTTGTACTTGAGCAGGCGTTTTTCGAATCCCCGAAGTTTCTTGATTTCTCCGTTGACGGCTTTGGAGGAATAATCGGTCAGCTCGTAATCATACGTATGAATACCCTTTTCCGTGGCGCGAACCGGATAATACGATTGCAGGTTGTCAAAAATATCCTCGGCCAATTCGGCGAAATTCTGTTCCAGCTTGCTTTGCGCCTGACCGGCGGCGGCAATACACACGGTCACCAACAATACCACTATCAGCTTTTTCACGCTTCCTCCGTCCATCTTAACGTTCCAATCGGTCAAATCCGGCAACGAGCTCAATATGCATGGTATGCGGGAACATGTCAACCGGAATGACCCGACCCATGGTATACCCCGCATCGACCAACCCCCGCGCATCCCGCGCGAACGTGGCCGGGTTGCACGACACGAACACCAGCCGGGGCAAAGCCAGCCGGCACAGTCCTTTCAAGGCTTTCGGGTGAAGGCCCGCGCGGGGCGGATCGACCACCGCGACCGTGCGGTCGTCGAGAATCTCGCCGAACTCCCGAAGAAAATCCTGAACCGAAACGGCGTGGAACCGGATATTCCGTATATCGTTCACTCGGGCGTTTTCTTCAGCGGCCTTGATCGCCGACGGTTCCAGCTCGATGCCGATAACGTCCGCAACCCGTCCCGAGGCGCAAATCCCGATCGAACCGGTCCCGCAATACAAATCCAGCAGGCGATCGTCTTCCCGGGGCGCCAGCGCGTCGAATACCGTCCGATACAAGGTCTCCGTCTGGCGGGTGTTGGTCTGGAAAAACGAGTTGGCATTGATGACAAAATCGTAATCAAGCAGTCGTTCGACAATATACCCGTCGCCGTATAATACCAGCTCCCGCTCGCCGCGCGAGATA
>CAZVNK010000279.1:0-4352 GCA_964628115.1 uncultured Ignavibacteriaceae bacterium
CGCGATGGCTATTTTCGGGGAAAAATATGACAGCCGAGTACGCGTCGTGACGGTTTATGATTCTAATGATAGTATTCAAAATGAAGAGGAAAAAGATATCCCATTTTTCTCGAAAGAATTATGCGGCGGCACGCATGTCGATAATATCGCGCAGATCGGGCCGTTTCTGATCACGCTGGAAACCGGAATCGCCGCCGGGGTACGACGAATCGAGGCGATCACCGGCCATGGCGCGATCGAAAAGATGCTCGGTCAGAAACAGACCGTGGAACAAATCGGCGCGCTTTTGAACCGTCCGGAACCGGAACTGGTCGAGGCGGTACAAGAAAGCGGGAAAAAGATACTGGAACTTCAGAAAGAAGTCAAAAAGCTCAAGTCGGAACGCTTTGCCGGCGGTGCGGTATCGGTCGGGAATGAAAAAGCGATCGGAACGATCACCATGCGCTATCATGATTTCGGCGCGGTGGAAACCGACGAAATGAGCGGCTGGGTCGACAGTGTCAAGGATTCATCGCAACCGCTGATCGCGATCGCACTGGGACGGGTCGACGGCAAGGCGACGTTCATGTCGGCCGGAAGCGCATCGGTGAAAGCGCACGTCGGCAATATCTCACGCGAGGTGTTGCAGGCGCTCGGCGGACGAGGCGGCGGCAAGCCGAATTTCGCGCGCGGCAGTGTGCCGGACACGGTCGGGATCGACGCGGTGGTGACGGCGTTCGAGAAAAGACTGACAGCAACAAAATAAACTGGGGGAACGGATCATGCCGGTATTTCAATCACTTATGCAGACCAAAGCCGAACGGGGCGGCGGTTTTTTCCTGCTGATTGATCCGGATCGCGCCGACGGGAATTCGCTCCCGTCGTTGACCGAAGCCGCCCGGGATTGCGGCGTGGATGCCATTCTGGTCGGCACCAGTCTGGCCACGCAGGGCAATTTTCATCGGGTGGTGCGCCAGGTGAAGAAATATACCGATCTCCCGGTGATCATATTCCCCGGAACCCACAGCCAGATCACGCCGGATGCGGACGCGATTCTGTTCACGTCGCTATTGTCCGGCCGCAATCCGCAATTCCTGATCGATGAACAGGTGCGCGGCGCACCGATGATCAAAGAATACGGTATCGAACCGATCGCCACCGGGTATTTGCTGATCGCATCGGGACGATACACCTCGGTGCAATATATGTCCAACACCCTTCCGATTCCATCCGACAAACCGGATATCGTCTGCGCCCACGCTCTGGCGGCGCAATATTTGGGGATGCAGGCGGTGTTTCTTGAAGCCGGGTCGGGCGCGGAGTACGCGGTACCGGAAAACGTGATCGACGCGGTGTCGAATTATGTCGATCTGCCGCTCATTATCGGCGGGGGAATTCGTACCCCGGAGGAAGTCGAGGCGAAAATCGCGGCGGGGGCATCGCTGGTGGTGGTCGGCGACCATTTTGAAAAAAACAGCGGTGATCTCGAAAAACTCAGGGAATTCACGGCGGCGGCCCATCCCACGGAAAGGATCCCGGTATGACCGACGAAGAACGCATTGACCTGGTCTTGCGGGCGGCGGAGGAATCCAGCCTGTTGCGACGAACGGCATCGGAAGCACTGGCGGAACCACTGGTCGAACTGGCGAATGTTTGCGCCGGAGTGCTGGGGGCGGGCGGCAAAATGTTGATCTGTGGCAATGGCGGCTCGGCGGGGGATGCCTCGCACATGGCGGCGGAAATGATTATCCGTCTGACCGCAGACAAAAACCGTCAGGCTCTCCCCGCGCTGGCGCTCAACGCGGACACGTCGGTGTTGACGGCGGCGGGGAACGATTACGGCTATGATCGCATCTTCTCCCGCCAGGTCGAGGGATTGGGAGCGGCCGGCGATATGTTACTGCTGATTTCGACGTCCGGCAATTCGATGAATTTGATTCGCGCGGCGGAAGTCGCGCGGGAAAAGAAAATGATCACCTCGGCACTGCTCGGCAAAGACGGCGGCCGTCTGGCGACGATGGTCGATAAAAAACTTATCGTGCCGCATCAATCGGTACAGCGAATTCAGGAAGAGCACATTTTCATGATACACACTCTGGTGGAGTTGATTGAGAGCGATCTATTCGGATAATGTTTGATACCAGGAAGATATGGGAAAACGCCGGCTATATCTGTCTCGCCGGTTTCTTTTTATCCACCACGTTTTCAAAGGCGCTGGCGCAGATGTTACTGGGGGGGGTGTTGTTCGCGGCGGTTGTGTTGTTTTTTCAGGAGAAAATATACCGCCGGCCTTTGCCCCGCAACGCCGTGTTCTGGTTTATATGTACATACGTGGCGTGGTCGATAATCTCATCGTTTTTCGGCACCAACCCATTACATTCGATTTCATATTTATTCGAAGATTGGCTATTTTTGTGTATCCCGGCGATAGCTCTCATGATTACCGGAGAGAAACGCCTGTTTATACTCGTGGATGCATTCGTTTTCTCGGTAGTGGTTTTATCGGTCTATGGTTTGGCACAACATTACTGGGAGGTGGACTGGTATATCGCGCTTCCACTCGTCATCGCTCCCGAATCCGGATTCCGCGCGCAGGGATTTTTCTCAAGCATAATGACGTACGGCAATTTCTTCGCGGTCGCCACGATGTTCATTCTGGGATGTGCCCTGCATGCCGCGACCTATAAACGCCGGCTGTATTATTATGGCGGCACCGTTTTGGCCGCTTTTGCGGCCTTGTTATCGTATGGTCGCGGCCCGATGGGCGGAATTATTATCGGCGTGCTGGTCTGTCTATTTTATATCCCCCGACGCTTTTTGAAATACGCGGCGATTTTGCCTGTAATTTTCGCCACTGTGGTCTATCTGGTGGCGCCGGATATTCTTTCCCGGCATATCAAGGGCCTGGAAATCGAACTTGAGGGCAAGGCGATCTGGTCGCGGCAGGCGGTCTGGAGAACCGCCGGGAGGATGATCGAAGCGCATCCCCTGTTCGGCGTCGGTAGGGGTAACTTCAAGGCCAACAGCGAGATATATCGAGACGAGGGTAATCGGTGGCTGTATACGCACGCCCACAATGACTGGCTGAATGTTGCGGCGGTCAGCGGCATACCGACATTGATACCGTTTGTCGGCATGTGGCTGGCGGTCCTGGTCAGGATGAAAACCACGATCGGACGCCTGAAGGAACCTCGTCCGCTTCGCGGCGTTCTGGTAGGATGCCTGCTGGCGTCACTGGTTTTGTTTTCGGCGTCGTTTTATGAGGCGATTTTCGATGATATCGAAATACGGCTACTGCTGACCGGGATCTGGGGGGTGTTTTTCGGGGCGACGGCGCTGGTGAAGAAGAACGGAGAAACGGCCGATGATAGAGAAATAGCTTGACAATTGGGGCGTGAATATTATTTTAGGAACCTGTTTGAAATATGGCTAAGAAAACACAAAAAGACGACAAAGGTCGGTTTGAGTGGCCGTTTGGCCTCCGCAATTACCTGTTCTTCGGAGTGGGGATTATCACGATTATCGTGGGGTACATTACACTGGCGGCGGGTTCGATCACACTGGCTCCGATCCTGCTGGTATTGGGGTATTGCGTATTGATTCCCGTATCGATTATTATCAACGGGAAGAAAAAGACGGCCCCGGTCGAAGAGGTGCCACAAAGCGAAAGTTAACGCATGGTGCGATGAGGGCAGTTAGCTCAGCTGGTTAGAGCACCTGCCTTACACGCAGGGGGTCACTGGTTCGAATCCAGTACTGCCCATTGAATTGATAAGAGAGACGATATCGAAGAAGCACGACGAAAAAGATAATTATCCGAGCTTTGTATAAAGATAAGCCGGGGCTGTAGTTCAGTTTGGTTAGAACGCCTGCCTGTCACGCAGGAGGCCGCGAGTTCGAGTCTCGTCAGCCCCGCTTTAGACTCTGAAAGCCCCGGTGAGAACCGGGGCCTTTTTTATTTATAACAGGGGGTAAGTTGTATATGATAAAGAGTGTCGAAACCGCAGGGGTTTCGACATACTAAAACTAAGCGTTTCTTGCTAAGCAGTAGATTGAATCACTATTAAGATGATTCTACATATACTTTTATTTTTTGGCGTTTCATAATTATGAATTAAGCGATAATTTGTGCTTATTGGTTTTGTTCAACCAACTCAGGCAAATATTATGCCTGTCATCAGTATGTTCAATATGACCCAAGGGATCCAGATCAAATTCATTGATATCAGGCATATTATAAATGATCGTAAAACAGATAATCGAAGCGTTTCAGAAAACCCGACGGTCAATATTACAAAGGTTATTATTATCTTTAAGGTCTCAAATATGGAATAAATGTCCGTCGGATCATCAATTGAAGAAACACCCACACC
>CAZVNK010000280.1:0-4073 GCA_964628115.1 uncultured Ignavibacteriaceae bacterium
GCCGTTTTGGTACAACACCACCGCGATCGGCAAGCCGGACACGCTTCACACACTACTTGCTGGTTTCGGCGTGGATGCGGTGTTTACCGGTCATTTTCATCAGTATTTCAGCGGACGGTTCGACGGTGTGCAGTACACCGGTGTCGGATCTTCGGGAGCGGGGACGCATCTTGACGACAACGTCCTCGGGTATCATTTCGCCTGGGTGACCGTTGACGGTGACGGGCTTTCGATTGCGCCGATAGGCATGGGGGGCGTCCGTCCGTGGGACGTGATCACGGTCGGTGACGCCTATTTCATGAGTCGTATCGAACGTCGCGCCATCACGTTCGAACAACCGATTCCGGTCGATGAGCAGTTGAAAGTGCTGTCGTCGGAGCTGGCGGTGACGGTGTTCAATCTCAGCGATACGGTGACGTTTCGAGACACGCTCAGATGGGAGGTCCCCGATAACTGGAAAGTCGATCCGTTAAATATCCCGCTGGAGATTGCGCCGGGAGGGAAGCGGACAATCGCGTTTGAGTTGATGCAACTCGGCGATCTTTACCCGCTTCCGGAAGTTATAACCCGAGTTCCGTACAAACCGCAACAAACACATCAGGTAAACAAGACATTGCATGTCGCCCGGAAGGCGATTTGTGTTGAGACGGAAAAAAAGCCCGCAATCGACGGCAGGATTGACGAAACGTGCTGGCAGGAGGCGGAAAATCTTCTGCTCGACGACGACGGCAATCCGGCCGATGGCGATTCGACCAGATTTTATTTCGCTTATGACAACGACGCCTTGTATCTGGCGGCGGTGTGTTTTGAAAGCGTGATGGATTCGATTATGGCGTCGGTCGACGAACATGACGGCCCGGTGTACGGCGAGGACTGCGTTGGGTATTTCATCCAGCCGGGTTTGGACAGTGAGGTCATTTATCAGGTGTATATCAATCCCGACGGCGCGGTGTTCGATCAAAAACTGGCGCCGAAAGAGGATGATTATTATACCGGCGACCGAAGCTGGAATCTGACACCCGAAATCGCGACGCATCGCGGTGTCGATTTCTGGTCGGTCGAGGTGCGAATACCGTTCGAGCAGTTGGGGGCGACGGCATCGACCGACAGCGAGTGGGGACTGAATTTCCGACGCAAACAGAAGCGTCTGAACCGCGCGATGGACTGGCAAAGCCCGATCGATTATGATCCCTCGACCTTTGGCCGTTTGTCTTTCGAGTAACATGGATGATGACTGGGATTGCCTGCCTTTAGAGGCGGACTCCTGTCTACTGTGATCGGTCGATCCTCAGATCGACCGCGCGCACAGCGCGTCTTGCATGTATCTATATTATGAACCGGCAAAGCCCGATCGACGATGATCCCTCGACCTTCGGCCGTTTGTCTTTCGAGTAGTGTGGTTAATGGGGTTGATTTTCGGTCAATACTTCATATACTGTGACGGAACGGACATTTTGGACGCAGACAATGAAGGAGCAGATCATGGGATCGGAAAAACTACATGAATCCGAAAACAACCTTTCCAAAGAAACGCTCGATTTTCATCGGGCAATCGTGTCGCTGATCGAGGAATTGGAAGCGGTCGACTGGTACAATCAACGGGTCGACGCCTGTCGGAACGAAGAATTGAAGGGAATACTCGCGCACAATCGCGACGAGGAGAAAGAACATGCGGCGATGCTGGTCGAGTGGATTCGCCGCAACGACAAGCGGTTCGAATCCGAACTGAAAGACTACCTGTTTACCGACAAACCGCTCTCTCACGATTAGGCGGGATTTAATATTATCGTGTTATACGACGTGGTGGGCGACAGGTCCGCCGCGTTTTTTATTGGTGTGTGGTCAACCTCTTGTCATGCTCTGTCAAGCGTCATCGGCCGTTGTGATTTTCATTGACTTTTACGGCTTAATATGTTTTTTTAATATAAATAATATCGCCTGATCATTGGCGCGAGTAATATTCATAAACTGTCAGGATTATCCTTAATAGGTTATAAGTGCAACCGTGCATTTTCCTGTGGGACTGGATAAGGGAGGTTGACATGACTGATTTGGATCCCGTTTTTGCTCAGAATCCCGAGCCGCGATGTGCCTGCGTATTGCTACTGGATACGTCGTATTCCATGGAAGGCTCTCCGATAAAAGAACTTAATGAAGGACTGCATTCCTTTAAAGCCGAAGTATCGACGGATTCGCTGGCGTCAAAGAGAGTCGAGGTCTCAGTGGTGACATTTGGCGGACAGGTGAATGTTCTCAATGATTTTACGACCATGGATGAATTCAGTCCGCCGGATTTAACGGCATCAGGAGACACGCCAATGGGGCAGGCGATCAGTATCGCGCTTGATATGATTGACAAAAGGAAATCGGATTACAAAAACAATGATATGCAATATTACCGCCCGTGGGTTTTCATGATAACGGACGGTGCTCCAACGGATGATTGGAGTCATGCGGCGAGTCGGGTCCGTCAGGAGGAGGATGACAAACGCATGATATTTTTTGCGGTGGGGGTTGAAAACGCCGACATGAACACGTTGTCGCAAATCGCCAAGCGGACACCTTTGAAGTTGAAGGGCCTGGCTTTTAAGGAACTGTTTTTGTGGTTGTCAAAAAGCATGCAGGCGATTTCACATTCAAAAACCGACGAAATGGTCGCATTACCGCCGCCGGATTGGTATGAGATTTAGTCTGGTAATGACAACACTAACGAGTAAACTCGAGGAATTGAATGTGGCGTTTCACGGCGAAATCGGTTATCGGTTCATATCATGTGTCGTCGGGGCTTCCATGCCAGGATTCCAGTTATGCCTGTGCGGACGATGAGCTTTTTATCGCGGCAATTGCCGATGGCGCGGGATCCGGAAAATTAACTCATATCTCCTCACAATGGTTGACCAGGTACTCGGTGGATTCCATTCTGGCAATGGATGCCATTCCGGATTCTTTTGACGCATGGATGAAATATATTTGGCGTTTATTGGGCGAGCTGAACAGAAACATCGTGGCAATGGCGGACAAATATCAGTGTTCGGGATCAGATTTGGCAACGACGTTCATATTGACAGTTGCCGGAGACTCATTCATACTGGGAGTGCAGATCGGAGACGGAGCTACCGCTGTCGGATCAAACGGCGACGGTAAATTTCAATTATTGACTCAACCCAGTCATGGCGAATATTACAATGAAACCAGTTTTATCACGTCACCGGATTACGTGAACAACTGTCAGATTAAATACGTTCCGGAAAAAATAGACAACATCATATTGTTTTCCGATGGGTTGCAAATGCTTGCCCTTGACATGAAGTCCAAACCGCCCCGGTCTTTTGCGCCGTTTCTGACTCCTTTTGTCGAATTCGTCAGGAACAACGATGACCGAAAAGATAGGGATATACGGTTGGAGGGCTTTTTGCGGTCACCACGGTTACTCGAACGAACCAATGATGACAAATCGATCAACGTTGCCGTGCGAATGAATGATTAAGACGGTCATGTGTGGTTGTCGTGTCAGGATAATGGACGGGGTATATTTGCATGTCTGTTTTTTCTTCCAATAATGGGGAAACATACCGGATCGTCGAGCCGCATCTTGCCGAGGGCGGCGAAGCCTTCATTTATTCGCTGAAGTCGCATTCCAATCTACTGGCGAAAATATACAAGCCGGGCAAAAAACCACCCCAGGCCAAACTTGATCACATGCTGAAAAATGTCCCCAAAGATCCGACCGAACCGAATCATACGTCAATTGCCTGGCCCAGGGATATACTATATAACGGTTCGAGGGAATTCGTAGGGTATGTCATGCCCTTTGTATGCGACGCCCAGCCGATCCACCGAGTCTATACACCATCCGACCGACTGAAAGTCTCACCGGGATACAATTGGCAATACCTGCACAGAACCGCACGAAATCTAGCCTCGGCGGTGAACGCCATTCATTCAAGGGGATATGTCATCGGTGATTTGAATGAATCCAATGTTCTGGTGATGATTAAATATATGGCCACGATGATAACCATCGTGGATACCGATTCATTTCAGGTCCCGCGATCCAACGGAATGCCGTTTTT
>CAZVNK010000280.1:4083-4345 GCA_964628115.1 uncultured Ignavibacteriaceae bacterium
ATCACCCGCCGGAGGTTGCGGCCCAAAAAGGAAATACCAGACTGAAGCCTTCGTGCGACAGGTTTTCGCTTGCCATTTTGATTTTTCATCTGCTTATGGAGGGGCGACATCCTTTTTCGGGACAAGGTAATCCCGACACTATTCCCGAACGGATTCGAAATGGGTTGTATGCGTATTCCTCGCCAAGATTGACACCACGATTGGGACTGCCCATTGACGCACTGGCTCCTGAACTCGCTGATGCTTTCACTCGTACGTTCGT
>CAZVNK010000281.1:0-4334 GCA_964628115.1 uncultured Ignavibacteriaceae bacterium
GGTTTTTCCCGCACCCAGACAAACACCGGAATCGCAAACAACATGAATAATACTGCCGACGGTAAAAACGCCGCTTCCTTGCCTCCCGCACTGTGCCAGGGAATGTCAAGTCCGAACACCGCCCCCGTCACCCACGGCAGAACCAGTATCATCCCCGCGATCGATCCCAGATATCCCATCGCCACGCCGAATCCCGACACGTACCGCGCCTCGTGGCCGTCAGAAACCGAATACAGCAACGCATTATAAAACACCATGCCGCCTTCATAGCAAAACGTCGCGACCGCAAACGCCAGCATGACCATGACAATCAGACTTTCCGGCAAAATCGGCACGATCCCGATTGCGATACAGCAACTGACCGTAAACAGAAACAGAAACAGCCTTTTTTTGCCGGTATGATCGGACAGCGCCCCCAGTGCCGGCATCAGCAGTGCCGTCAACAGCATCGCCCCGGCATAGGCCAGATCATAGTACAACCCGTCACGTTGTAAATCTTCCACCACCCAGCGCTTGAAATACAGCGACAGGATATTCATCGAGAAAATCGTATTCGCGAAATCATACAGCGACCAGCTGAAAACGTCACGGCGAAAGATAGTGCGATTCGGCATTAAAGTCCCAGCGCGTCGTTGATGGTCAGCATCCCTTCATGCACCAGCAACAGGAACGGCTCCAACTCGAGTCCCAGATTCGTGCAGGCGGCCATGTTTTCGCGAAGCGCTCCCGCCGCGAAACGCTTTTCCTTGAACCGTCTCAGCATGAACTCCCCGTCGATATTGACCAGCTTTTTCGACGGATGCATCAGCGCGCAGGCGACGATGAATCCCGTTGCCGGATCGACCGTATACAGCGCCCAGTCCAACAGAGACTTGCATTCGGCGTGACCGGGATGGCAGCGGATGGCATAGAGCATTTCCGCCGGAAGATCGTATTCGGCCAGCCACTCTTCGGTCACAAACGTATGTTTGTCGGGCGCCTCGGCGGTAACGGCGTAATCCAGATCGTGCAACAATCCGGTCAGCCCCCATAATTCGACATCCTCGCCGAAATTCCCGGCCAGCCGGATCATCCCGGCTTCCACCGCCAGAATATGTTTGCGCAGATTTTTATTTTGTATTTTGGATTCCATTAACGACAACGCAATCGGGCGATCAATCATTTTCTCCTCCCCCGGTTTGGGTGAATTCACAATTATACCCAACCGATCGCAAAATGTCAAAATAATGCCGTCGGCAAAATCTTCACAATCTCCGCTTTTTTTTCATGAGCTTTTTATTATTATTGGATTATGATTCAAGCCGAAACAAAACGAACCGACCAAGTTGACCTGACAATGCTATTGCCGGCAATGATTCTGACCGCTGGGTATCTACTGGCCGGCGCCATACCCTTACGCCCGATGTGGGGATTCAACCACCTGTACTATTTTCCGCACTGGGCGAAGATACTCTTCGCGCTATTGCTCGTCCTGACACTCTCGCCGCCATCCGCCCGGATGTTATCCGATGCGCTTTCACGATTGCATGCATCATACATACGACTACCCCGATGGACTCGCGGACTGCTCGTTGCGTTGATTTCGGCGGTGTTGTTTTATACGCTCCGTGTTCACGTGCACTCGTTGGGTGACGGGTACATGCGCATTTTTCAAGTCGAAAAAGGCATAACCGGTCTGCATACCGAACCGCTTGATTTCTATTTACATGTTATGCTGTACAAATTTCTCAACCTGTTCGGGACAGTCGGCGCCGAACCGGTCTACGTCATTTACAGTATTTTATGCGGTATAATATTCAGTGTCATAGTCACGATGGTCACGTTGCCCCCACCCATAGACGGCCATCGAGGCTTATTGATTAAAACTCTGCTCCTGACACTCGGCGGTTGGCAGTTGTTTTTCGGCTATGTCGAATCGTATTCGTTGTTTTATCCGTCCGCCCTGCTTTTTGTTCTGTTTTCCGTGAAATTCCTGCTGACCGGAAACGGGATAATACCCGCCACGCTGTCATTTTTAATCATGGCGTCGACGCATTTAACCGGCGCGGCATATCTCCCCGCTTTTCTGGTCATTGGATGGATAAATATAAAGAAGGCCGACCGGTTGTTTGAGAAATATATCCCGATTATTCTGGTTCTGCTGGTGATGACGGCGCTTGGCATATCGGAAGTCAACGTCCGCGTCGAACATGCCGAATACGTCGGCTCGATCGGCGCACTGCTTCTTCCCGTATTCGCCTCCGGCTATACGATGTTGTCCCCGGTTCACCTGTTGGATATCTGCAACCAAATCCTGTTGGTATTCCCCGGCGGCCTGCTGGTTTTTATCGCCGGAATCGGTCGGAAGAAAGACTCGACGTCATATCCCGGTTTGGGAGTGTTTCTTTGTCTCACCGCCGTCATGTCGTTCATATACCTGTTCGTGATCGATCCCAAGCTCGGCTATGCCCGCGACTGGGATTTGTTCGCCACTCCGGCAGGCGTTTTGGGATTGAGTTTGATCCTGTATGTTGCCGCCACCGGCTGTTTGAAAAATATCAACTCCATCCGGCTTGTTTCAATCGGCGCAGTCTCCGTCCTGTTTTTTTCCGGATGGATTCTCACCAACGCCTCGGTTTCACGTCAGCTTGACCGCGCGGAGGAATTACTGAGTCTGAGTGACAAGGGGCGTGGATATTGCACCGAGCTTCTGTCGCATTATTATCGCTATGATGCCGACCAGCCTGAGAAAGTGATCGACCTGCTCAACGGCATCACCGGTCCGGCCAAGAATGCCCGCGTGCACAGCGCTATTGCCATGACCGAGCTTGAAATCGGTCGTTACCGCGATGCTCTCGCGACTGCCCGCGCCGGGTTGAAACTCGACAGCACGCACGCCGACATGCTGTTTTGCGCCGGACGATCACTTCTGGAACTCGGGCACCCCGACTCCGCGCTGAACTATTTGACGGCCGCATTTGCCAGGAAACCCGATAATTACGGTTATATACTCAATCTGGCCCGTGCGTTCGGCCAACTGAATCAGTGGCAAAACGCTCTGAATGCATTCAAGGCAACCATTCATGCCGAACCCGGCCTGTCGGCCTCGTATTTCGACGTCGGTTTCATCTATTATCACCTGACCCAAATCGACTCGGCGCAGAGCTATGACTCGGCCTACTATTATGTCGAACGGGGCCTGCGGATTAATCCCGATTATGCCGATGGATACCGGATGCTGGAGGCGATAAAAAGCGCGGCGGCGGGGGCGGTCGGACGCTGATTGATTTCACTCAATTGGCTTGACAAACGGTCGATTTGAGAATATATATATAGGCTTTGAATATGCTGGGGTAGCTCAGTTGGTTAGAGCACTAGATTGTGGATCTAGGGGTCGAGAGTTCAAATCTCTCCCCCAGTATATTTTTATTCTCATCATATTTCTATTCTACAATTCGGGCTTACTAACCGACCGAAATACAGAGATTTGTTGACGAGTTATTGACACAGACATTTCAATCTTGCCTCTCCCCCAATCGTCCCATAGCTTATATATAGTATAATATATAAACAAGCACGAGGATAATAACATGCCCCATTCTACCATAGACCGACAGACTCATAGTCGGAAATCATTTCATCCCGGAAACGAATTCATCGAACAAAACCGAATCACGCTTGATATTTCGTACATCATCAATCCCGCTGACGGTAAACCGTTTATTTCCCGTGATGAACTCGAATCCTTCGCGCCTGAAATCATCGCCAAACATGCCATGCTGAAAAACGGCGAAGGCGATTGCAAGGACGGCGACACTCCCATGCTTGGCTGGCAATCGCTTCCCGATGAAATCACGATTGACCATCTCGATGAAATCACATCCGTCACCGACAAGCTGGCCGGAAAAATCGACGCGTTCGTCTCGCTCGGCATCGGTGGTTCCTATCTTGGTATCGAGGCCACGTTCAAAGCACTATCACACACCTGGTTCAACCAGCTTACCCGCGAACAACGCGGTGGTCTTCCCGAAATCTATTTTCTCGGGCAGAATACCGACCCCGATTTTTTCGCCGATACGCTCGATCTGCTCAAAGGCAAACGAGTCGGCCTAAATGTCATCTCCAAATCCGGTACCACGACTGAAACCGCCATCGCTTTTCGTATCCTGCGGGCCATGCTCGAAAAAAACGAAGGCGAGAATGCTTCCGAATACATTATCGCCACCACCGATAAAAACAAAGGCGCACTCCGCGAACTGACCGGACAGAAAAGGTATACATCATTTATCGGCCCCGCCAACGTCGGCGGACGGTTCTCGGTACTTACCGACGTCGGACTGGTCGGGCTGGCTATA
>CAZVNK010000282.1:0-2315 GCA_964628115.1 uncultured Ignavibacteriaceae bacterium
TCCTTGGCGATGCCGAAGTCGATCAGGTACACGTGGTGATTGTTATCGATCAGGATATTGCCCGGTTTGATGTCCCGATGCGCGACCCGCTGTTTATGGGCGAACGCCAGAGCCGAGGTGAGATCACGGGCAACGCTAAGGTACAGTTCTTCCGGCAGGGGACCGGACTCCCGCAGGATTGCGGCGCCGTCTTTGCCTTCGATATACGGAATGACCAGGGAGCCTTCATCGGGCAGAAAATCAATCACGCGACATATATTGGGATGATCGAGCAGGCAGAGAATTTTGGCTTCTTTGGCGAATTTGTCGCGCGATTGCACCCGCTTGAAAAACTTCAGTACGAGGCGTTGTTCGGGAAGATTGACATTGTATCCTTCGTACACTTCACCGAATCCGCCGCCGCCGATGTGTCGGTTAACTTTGTATTTCCCGCCGATCGTCCATCCCATGATGCCGAGCGGATCGCGGCCGTGATCATCGGGTTGGGTGTTTCCGTCTGATTTGTCGTTTTGATCTGCTGACATACTCTGTTCCTGAAACGATGTGTTACAATCCCATGGGTTTCGATTGGCAATACGACCGGGGGATATGAATTGAATTCAAATCGATGATGAAATATAAACCCTACACCAGCCGTAAGGCCGCGAATACGTCACCGTAAACACGACCGGTCAAGTTACCCTTGGGTGTTAGTATATCCGCGCGGCATTCCTTTGTCAATATGGAAATTTCATCGGAGAATATCCGGATTAAATGGGAAATCCTCGACAAAAAAAACGGCAGGACGATTGTCCCGCCGCTTATGATGCTTTGGCGTCTATTCCAGCGTCAGAATTCGCTGGTCAATCAGTACCGTCGGGCTGTTCGGGTAGTCCTGCGACCAGACTTCGACGATGTATTCACCGGGATCGATACCGTCGACGGTGGCATCCAGCTCGAAATAACACAGGCAGTACACGGCCTCCTCGGAGATATTCCGTTCATAGAAGCGAAGCACGTTGCCGTCCTGTTCGAACTGAATGATCATTTCGGCGACGCAGTTGTAAAAGGCGTCATGGTGTTCGAGTGTCAATTCACCATCGGTATACGTGTACTCGATTGTTCCGGTGGGATCCTGATAACAGTCACTCTGTTCATATCCGGTCAGTCCGTTTTCGCCGTCTATGACAACCGTATCCCAGCCGATTTCCACACCGTAAATGTCAACGAGGGTAACCGTGTATTCACCGTCGGGCAGATCGTACAATACCGACTTGAGATTGAAATAACAAATACAGTCGGCCGGCATGCCGGTGTCCGCTTCGGTGGCACGAATGGTGAAATCGGAAACCTCGTAATCGACCAGGTACGCCAGCCCGCAATTGTAGTAGGCGTTCCGATGATACGTGTACAGGTCGTTGCCGAGGATTTCGAAAAACACCGTATCGGTCGGGTCATCCTTGGCGTAACTCAGGCAACCGGACTGCGTTTCCTGATGATGGATCGTTTCACCGGTGACATAGGCGGTGTCGACACCGACCGTGTCGCCTTCAAGACCGATCAGGGTGACGATATATCGGCCTTCGAATTCCGTATGCAACGTCGATTGCAGGTTAAAATAGCAGTAGCAGTCGCATTCCGGAATGGTGTCGTACTGGTAGACGGTGATATGACTCAAGTCATAATCGTTGATCGTCATGTAACCGAGACAGCAGTCATAATAAGCATAATCATGATGGACCTGAATGTCGTACCCCTCGACCACGACGTACATGGTATCGTCGCCGTAATCCATCTCCGGTAAACAGCCGTCCTGATAATCCTCATGAGGCACAACACAATGGAAATCGCCGTTTTCGAGATAAATAATGTCGATATACTTGAGAATATCAAGCAAATTGACCGCTCCGTCACCGGTCACATCGGCCAGCATCATCACTGGCGGTTCAGGCCCTTCCTGGTACACGTATGCGACGAGATCCAAAATATCAAGCAGGTTGACGGAAAAATCGGCATTGACGTCGCCACATGGGTAACCCATCTGGGCCTTGACGGGATTGAATCCCGCCACGACAAAAACGATCGCCAGTAGAACCAGGGCTCTTTTCATAACTTCCCCTCCTTAACACGTTTTGCCGGAGGCGCCACGAAGTGAGCCCGATTCTTTGGTGACGCCGTGAATCCGGCAGAGTTTTGCGCTTGTTGCGGTCTGGTCGTCAGTATATTTCCATTGACGTCATTCAAGGTAATGACGATTTACTTGTCTATCTTAATCTACGGGGGAGAGGCGATTCTGTCAAGAAATAATTATTCCACCGGGAATGACGGAAATCGTC
>CAZVNK010000282.1:2325-4304 GCA_964628115.1 uncultured Ignavibacteriaceae bacterium
GTATTGTCTGATTATCAGGGGCAGAGTGGCGCCGGGCCTGCCGGAGTGCCGTAAAGAAAATCGATTATGTATAATATATCCAGCAGGTTAACCGCGCCGTCGGCATTGGCGTCGCCGGCTTCCATCACCGGGTAGGGCGCCGGGCCGGTGCCGTATATATAGTCGATCAGATAGAGGATATCCAGCAAATTGACCAAATCGTCGTCATTGGGATCACCACAAGTATACTCGCAGGCGTCGCCGACACCGTTGGAGTCGGCATCCTCCTGTCCGGGATTATAGGTCAGCGGGCAGTTGTCGTCGATATCGAGCACCGTATCGTCATCGTCATCGTCATCGCAGGCGTCACCGTCACCGTCGCCGTCATAATCAGCCTGTCCGGCATTGGCAACGGTGGGGCAGTTGTCGCACACGTCGCCGACATCGTCGCTGTCGCCGTCGTCCTGCGTATCGTTGTAATCATTCGGACAATTATCGATATCCCCGCAGATTCCATCCCCGTCAATGTCGTTGTCGGGATCGTTGGGACAAGCGTCACAAACGTCACCGATGCCGTCGGAATCGGTATCCACCTGATTTTCGTTGGCGTCTCCGGGGCAATTGTCACAGACGTCGCCGATATTGTCGCCGTCAGTGTCGGTTTGAGAAGCGTTGGCAATATCGGGGCAGTTGTCGCAGGCGTCGATGACCGTGTCACCGTCGGAATCAAGCGGCGCGGGATAGGCCAACGACAACTCGACATTGCCGCCGGAGGCGTCGGCTTCGTAGATGGCGACATCGCCGCCCTTGGCAATATCGCCGGTGCGATATTCGGCAGGGACGGTTTCGGACGGTTGGGAAATCTGCTGGGGATCGGTCCAGCTCAGGCCACCATCGCACGTGTATGACGCATACAGGATATTATCCTGTACGAATGAGCAGACGAACTGACTGCCTTCCATATGCGCCAGTCGGGGATGATTTTCAGATTCGGCGGTGGCAGAGATCACAACCGGATTGTCGTCGAGATCGATCGGATCGGTGCCGATAGCGTGCCAGCAGAGAATGTCATGGTCGGATGGAGCGGTGTCGCTGTAAACCGCCGCGACGATCAGAACATGGTCGTCGTGCGCGGCCACGTCGGGTTGCGTGATATGGATGTCCGGATCGACGAATCCCTCGATCATGGTATGGGAGCTGTCGTCCCAGTCGGCGAAATTGTCCTGTCGGACAATCAACTGCCATTGATCGTCATCGTCGTTGTACCAATCATACACCGCATAAGTCAACGACGTTTCATGGTCGATTGCGGAGGCGGTGCTGTTGCATCCTTCGAGTTCGGGATGGTACTTGATGAACGTGTATCCGGAAGCGTCGATCTGGAAAAAGATCATGGGAATATCATCGTAGATGTAATCAGGGGGATAATAACGACTGATCACCAGCGATATGAATCCCCAGTTCCATGATTGCGCGCCGTTGTCGGCGGCGATATCACACATGCGCATGTTGCGGAAACCGTATTCGGTCCAGTTGGAGTAGCTTCCGTTCCAGGTGATTTCGTCGGTGGGATCGGGGAATTTCATGAGAACGATGGTTCCGCCCCCGCCCCAGGTGTTCGGCGGCACCAGGGTTCCGAACATACGGGATTCGGTTCCCCAATAATCGACCGATGGATAGGCGGCATCGTATATGTCGAAGTAACAACAGGACCTCCAGTTGGCGCCGTTGTCGGCGGAACTGGTCCAGTACACGACACTGTTGGTGTAATCGCTGGAGTGGTATTCGTACGCACGCAGAAGAGTGTCATTACCGGCGGACGTAATTGCGGGATGCAAGTACTGTTCCACCGCCTTGGTATTCTCGGTTATCGGCAGAGGTTTTTGTTCGAGATCAGACAAGGGGGTGGGGGATACGAGTCGTTGCGGCTGTTGGTCATGGATGATGGATTGACAGTGAACCGCGTCGTAGGATTTGTACATCGGCATTGACTCCGCCAT
>CAZVNK010000283.1:0-378 GCA_964628115.1 uncultured Ignavibacteriaceae bacterium
TTCTTTTTTTGAATATATGTTTTTATTCCCGGTATATAAAACGGAAGAAACAACGCTCAGCGATAATGAGTTGGTCGGTCGGATTGCCTCAGGCAAGAAGAAGGCGATGAAAGCGTTGGTGGAACGATACAAAAAAAGGGCATATTATCTGGCGCTGGGGATGGTCGGCAATACCGACGAGGCGTATGACATTTCTCAGGAGGCTTTTATCAGGGTGTTTAAATCCGCGCACAGATTCGATCAAAACCAGCAGTTCTTTCCCTGGTTTTATTCCATCCTGAGAAATCTCTGCCTGAACTGCCTTCAACGCCGTCAGAATCATGAATCGCGCGACATTACGCTGGATGATTGCGAATATCTGCTGGAGGCGGATTCCAA